>JAFDHG010000005.1 GCA_019308925.1 Deltaproteobacteria bacterium | reverse complement strand
TATAGAAACTCCTATAATCATGAAAAACTCAGGAAACTCCAGTAAGATAAATACTTGACACTACTAATTATTTATGTTTAAATTTTCTATATATTAGATAAAAAGAAAAACAAATAAACAGAAAGAAGGAGCAAAAAAATGCCAACGAGACTCCTTATTGCGGATGATAGCACCACCATTCAAAAGGTCTTCGAGAGGACCTTTCCTCCCGAGGAGTTTGCCCTCACCTTTGCCAACAACGGCGAGGAGGCCTTGGACAAGGCGAGAAAAGATAAACCAGACCTGGTCATTGCTGACATCAATATGCCCTTGAAGAACGGATTTGAGGTATGTGAGGAAGTGAAGAAGGATCCCCTCCTGAAGGGCACCCCTGTGCTGTTGTTGATCGGAATCTTAGATGATTTTGATGAGGATGAGAGCCACCGAGTGGGAGCGGATGGCTTTATCGTAAAGCCCTTTGAGGCCAATGCTGCCATCACTAAAGTGCAGGAGGCCCTAACCAAAAGGGCAGAAGCTCCCCCCTTGGAAGAGGCAGTGGAAGAAGCCCTCCCTCTGGAAGAGGTAGTGGTAGGGAAGGAAGAAGAGGTGTTGGAGCTAGAAGAGGTAGTGGAGGAGCCTGCTGCTGCCGCAGCACCACCTCCTCAAGAGAAACCAGAGGAGGGGGTTATCCTGGAGACCCCCCTGAAGGAGCTGGAGGCAGAGTTACAACAGGAGTTTCCTGGGGAGGAAGAGGAGGAAAAGGAAGAACCCTTGAGTTTGGACCTCCCCTTAGATGCGATGGAGTCCGAGCCTATAGTAGAGGGTGCGGAGGGGCCAAGTCTGTTCGGTGATTTAGGGGTAGAAGAGGCAGAAAAGGAGACCAAGGCCGAGAGGCTGGAGACCATCCTCGGTGAGAGCGCCACAGAACTGGAGAGGATTGAAGGTCTTGCCCCGAAGGAAGAAAAGGAGGAGTTCGAGGAGAGGTTCGCGGAGGCCTTTGAGCCCGTCTTCGAGGCAAAGGAAGAGGGTCTCAAAAAGGTCGGCGTCCCTGAAAAGGGTCTGGAAGAGGTCCTGAAGGAGGCCATGGGAGGACTAGCGGAGAAATTGGCAGCGGCGCTGGGCCAAGAGTTGAGGGAGACCGTGAAAGAGGTACTCAAGGAGACGGTCCCCAAATTGGTGCGCCAGGAGATAGAGAGATCGAGAAAAGGGTAAGGAGGAGGATGGAAGGCTATCATCATGGCCGATATATCGGAGAAGATCTATGATCCGAAAAAGGTAGAAGAGAAGTGGTATAGATTTTGGTTGGAGAAGGGGTACTTTCGGGCGGAGGTGGACTCCCCGAAGGAACCCTTTTCCATTGTCATTCCGCCACCGAACATCACCGGTTCCCTCCATATGGGGCATGCCCTCAACAACACCTTGCAGGACATCCTTGTGCGTTATAAGAGGATGAAGGGCTATAGTTGTCTCTGGATGCCCGGTACAGACCATGCGGGGATCGCCACCCAAAATGTGGTGGAGAGGGAATTGGCCAAAGAGGGGTTGGACCGTTACCAGCTGGGCAGGGAGGAGTTCATCAGACAGGTCTGGAAATGGAAAAAGAAATATGGCGGGGTGATCATTAACCAATTGAAGAAATTGGGCTCTTCCTGTGACTGGAGCAGGGAGCGCTTTACCATGGATGAGGGCCTCTCCCGGGCAGTCAGGGAGGTCTTTGTGCGCCTCTATGAAGAGGGACTCATCTATCAAGGGGACTATATCATCAATTGGTGCCCGAGGTGTCGCACCGCCCTCTCCGATCTGGAGGTGGATCATCATGAGGTTCCCGCCCACCTCTATCACCTGCGCTACCCCCTGGAGGAAGGGGGATATATCGTGGTGGTCACCACCCGTCCCGAGACCATGATGGGGGATACGGCGGTGGCCGTTAACCCCCAGGATGAACGCTATAAAGACCTCATCGGCAAGTATGTGATCTTGCCAGTGCTGAACAGGAAGATCCCCATCATTGCCGATGACTATGTCGATTCTGAATTTGGCTCCGGGGCCTTGAAGATCACCCCAGCCCATGACCCCTACGATTTTGAGATTGGGCAAAGACACAACCTGGAGGCAGTAAAGGTCATCGACGATGAAGGGATGATGACCGCTGAGTCCGGCCCCTACAAAGGCCTGGATAGGTTCCAGTGCCGGGAGAGGATCGTCGAAGACTTCCAGAGGGATGGGACCCTCTTGAAGATAGAGGACTACCATCACAGTGTGGGGCACTGTTACCGCTGCAAGACCATGGTGGAACCCTTCCTCTCCAAACAGTGGTTTGTCCGTACCAAGCCCTTGGCCGAACCTGCCCTCAAGGCCGTGGAGGAGAAACAGACCAGGATCATCCCCCCCATGTGGGAGCGGACCTATTTTGATTGGATGCGCAACATCCGCGACTGGTGTATCTCCCGACAGATATGGTGGGGACACCGAATCCCCGCCTGGTATTGTGAGGATTGTGGCCAGGCCACGGTGGCCAGGGATGAGCCCGAGATATGTTCCCACTGCGGCTCCCCTAGGCTCAGGCAGGAGACCGATGTCCTGGACACCTGGTTCAGCTCAGCCCTGTGGCCCTTCTCCACTATGGGATGGCCGGACGAGACAGTGGAATTGAAGCTCTTTTATCCCACCTCAGTCTTGGTCACCGGTTTTGACATCCTCTTCTTCTGGGTGGCGCGGATGATGATGATGGGGCTCAAATTTATGGGAAATGTCCCCTTCCGAGATATATATATCCATGCCTTGGTGAGGGACATTGAGGGGCAAAAGATGAGCAAGACCAGGGGGAACGTCATCGATCCCCTGGTGATGATCGAAAAATATGGCACCGATGCCTTCCGCTTCAGCCTCGCCGCCTTCGCAGCCCAGGGGAGGGATATCCGCCTCTCCGAGGAGAGGATTGAGGGGTATAGAAACTTCGCCAATAAGATCTGGAATGCGGCGAGATTCTCCTCGATGAATCTGAGGGACTACCAAGATGACCATGAAGGGATGGACCTTGCAGTTTGTAGCACCCCTGATAAATGGATCTTGGCCAAGCTCAACCAGGCCATCGCCGAGGCCACCCGGGCCCTGGAGGAATATCGATTTAACGAAGGGGCCCAGGTCCTCTACCACTTCGTCTGGCATGAGCTGTGTGACTGGTACCTGGAGCTGATCAAGCCCTATCTCTATCAGGGGAGCGATGGAAGCCGGAAGACCATCACTCAGAAGACCTTGGTCTATGTTCTGGATAAGACCCTCACATTGCTCCATCCCTATATGCCCTTTATCACGGAGGAGATCTGGCAGAGGTTGCCCCATGACGGCGAAAGCATCATGGTGGCCGATTACCCTGAGGTGAAGCCAGAGTTGGTTGATGAAGGGGCGGTGAAGGAAATGGAACGCATTATGGGGGTGATCACTGGGGTGCGAAATATCCGGGGGGAGATGGGCATACCCCCCCTCACCTTCGTGGATGTGATCCTGGTCACTGAAGATGAGGAGATCGCCTTTAGCCTTGGGAAGTACCTGGACTTTGTCAAGGATCTGGCCAGGGTCAGGGAGGTGATGATCCTGACAAGGGGTGAGCGTCCCCGGGCAGCTGCCACTGCCCTAGCGGATGGGGTGGAGGTGTTTGTCCCCCTTCAGGGGGTGGTCGAAGACCCACAGAGGGAGCAGAGGAGGCTTACCAAGGAGCTGCGCAGACTCCTAGACGAGCTAGAACTCACCCAGAGGAAACTGGCCAACGAATCCTTCCTCACAAAGGCCCCTCCTGAGGTGGTGAATAAGGAGCGGGAGAGGCTTCAGGAGTTTTCCTCCCTCAAGGAGAAGCTGAAGGGGAGATTGAATATCTTCAAGGAGCTGGCAGGGGGCGGTTGAGACCGCAGGTATGGGCCAGAAGATAATTGGGAAATTCAGTGAAGAGTATTGCCCCCGCTATCTCACCTGGGAGGAGAGGCTCGATCTCCTGCAGGGGCTCCAGCAAAGGGTGTCTGAGGAGATCGGGCGGATCGAAGAGTTTCAAACAAAGTATCACGATAGATTGGCCACGGTCGCCTCCGCCGGGACCGTGGGGGAGTTAAAGGAGCTACACCAGGACCTCAATCAGTTGACCCTGAAGGGCTTTCTGGAGAGTTACTCGGTAAGGGGAACCCATGAACTCTGCTCCGCATACAGGGACAAGATCACGGAGAGGTTGTTGGTGCTGGTACAGGAGGAGATGGTGCAAGAGGGGTTCGGCCCCCTACCTACCCCCTATGCGTGGTTGACCATGGGGAGCAACGGCAGGAGGGAACAAGTCCTCTTCACCGACCAGGACGATCTCCTGGTCTATAGATATGAGGAAAGAGGGGTTGAGCAGCTCTGGAAATTAGAGGAGGGAATAAGGGGGAAATTAGTCAAGATAGATATAGGGGAGACCCCCACCCCGCCGAAGAAGAGGGACATCCTGAATGGATATTATGAGATCTTCTCCCGAAAGATGGTGCAGCGGCTGGATGAGATCGGAATCGAGAAGTGTAAGGGAGGAGTTATGCCCAGCAATGAGAAGTGGCGGGGAAGCCTTATGGATTGGAAGGAGAGGGTGGAGGGGAAGGTCAACTATGACACCGGGATCCTCACTACCTTGGACCTCATCATCCTCATGGACTTAAGGTATGTGGGGGGGGACCAAGGGTTGGCTGAGGAGTTGATCTCCTCCGTAAACGAACATATAGAGGAGAACCAGGCCCTCTTGAATGAGATGGTTCGTTCTGCCATCTTCATGCCCATCCCCCTGGGGCTTTTCAATCGGTTCATCACGGAGCGCTCAGGGGAGCATAAAGGGAAGCTAAACTTGAAGTTGGGGGGATGGGCACCGCTAGTCCTCATCGTGAGGATCCTGGCCAGGAGACACAGGTTGTCCCCTACTAACACCATGCAGAGGATAAAGGAGCTGAGGGAGCTGGATGTCTTCACCGCAAAGTTTGCCGCAGAACTACAGGAGGCCTATTACGTATTGGTAAAACACCGCATCCTCCATCAGGTGGAGCTGATCCGCGAGGGGATGGGGAACGATAACTATATAGACCCCTACAGTCTGTCGGACGAGGAACAGGCAGAACTCAAGGATTCCTTGCGAAGGGTAGAGGCCCTGCAGAAGCGGGCCCACAACATCTTTCTTGCGGGAGGGGTTATGGGATGAAGGTGAACGAGGTGATGAACAAAAAGGTGATTACTTGTCATCCTGAGGAGAAGGTATCGGCCATCCTGAACAAATTAAAACTCTTAAATATAAGCGGCATGCCGGTGGTCTTAAAGGGGAGACTGATGGGACTGATTTCCCGGACAGACATCCTCAATTATCTGAGCATGGGGATGGAGGTGGAGAAGATAGACAAAAAGGAGTTGTTGATAAAGTACAACACCTACACCGAAGAAATCATGATCAAGGAGGTGATTACCGTGGATCCTTCCTTCACTGTAGAAGAGGCGGCGAAGGTGATGGTGGAGCATGATATAAATATGCTTCCGGTGATCCAAGAAGATCAGGTCGTCGGGATCTTGACCCGGGGGGATATTGTCAAGGCCCTGGCTGAGGAGTGTATGTGAGGTAGCAGATGAAGATAGAGATAGGAGAGGTTGAGTATGTGGCGCGTCTGGCAAGGTTGAAGCTCTCCGAGGAAGAAAAGGAGCTCTTCACAGTCCAGTTGAACGCCATCTTGGACTATATGGAAAAGCTCAATGAGATGGACACCAGGGCAATAGAACCCACCTTTCACGTGGTATCTCACCGTAACGCCATGCAGGAGGATGAGGTGGGGGAGTCTTACCCTCAGGAGGCCTCCCTGGAGAATGCACCGGACAGGACCAAGGGCTGCTTCAGAGTACCCAAGATCATCTAAAGGTCAGGGGGATCTTTACCGTGAAAATACTTCACGGTAAATTTTGGAGTCAAAGGTCACCTCGAACCTTTAGATTTTTTCAACACTACGCCAGGGGGCTATGCCCCCTGAAACCCCAATAAGGAATTTCCTTTTTGGGGAGTTTGAGGGGAGTAACCCCTCAACGGGAGGCCGAAGGAAAGACCGAGGTATTTTCATCAGCGGAGGTGAGGGCAAACCCTCGTAAGGGTTTGGGAGGGGAGAGGTTGTACAGTCTTACCATCCATGAGCTCTATGAGAGATTGAGCAAGGGAGAGGTTTCCTCCCAGGAGGTCACCGCTGTCCTCTTGGAGAGGATTCGTGAGATCAATCCACAGATAAAGGCCTACCTCACGGTAGCACAACAGGAGGCGATGAGGGGGGCTCAAGAGGCCGATCGGAGGATAGCCGCAGGAAAGATCTCCCCACTGACAGGTGTCCCCCTGGCGATAAAGGACAACATGTGCACCCAGGGGATCAAGACCACCTGTGCCTCGAAGATATTGGAGGACTTCGTGCCGCCCTATGACGCCACGGTCGTCAAGAGGCTTAAAGGTGAGGGGGGGGTCATCCTCGGTAAGGTAAATATGGACGAGTTCGCCATGGGGTCCTCCACAGAGAACTCCAGTTTTACCATCACCCGCAATCCATGGAACCTGGATGCCATCCCCGGGGGATCGAGCGGCGGCTCGGCCGCTGCGGTGGCCGCCGATGAGTGTATCGCCTCCCTGGGATCCGACACCGGGGGCTCTATCCGGCAACCTGCCGCCTGTTGTGGGGTAGTGGGGATGAAGCCGACCTACGGAAGGGTCTCCCGCTATGGTCTGGTGGCCTTCGCCTCGTCCTTGGACCAGATAGGCCCCATCACCAAGGACGTGGAGGACTGTGCCATCTTGCTGAACGCCATCGCCGGGTACGATCCCCTCGATTCCACATCGGCCGATCTCCCCACCCCTGATTACAGAAGGGCCCTTGTGAAGGATATAAGGGGATGGGTCTTGGGGGTCCCTAAGGAGTTCTTTGTGGAGGGCATGGATCCAGAGGTGGAAGAGAGGGTGTGGGAGGGAATCAAGGTCTTGGAGGATCTAGGGGCGGTGGCAAAGGAGATATCCCTCCCCCATACCCCTTACGCTGTGGCGGCATACTACATCATCTGTACTGCTGAGGCCAGCTCCAACCTTGCCAGATATGACGGGGTGAAATACGGTCTCCGGGCACCGGGATCCAGGGACCTCATGGAGATGTACCTGGAGACCCGCTCCCAGGGTTTCGGACCCGAGGTGAAGAGGAGGATCATGTTGGGGACCTATGTCCTGTCCTCAGGATATTATGATGCCTACTACCGAAAGGCCTCCCAGGTGAGGACCCTCATCAAGGGGGACTTCGAGGAGGTCTTTGGTGAGTGTGATGCAATCATCACCCCCACATCCCCCACCCCCGCCTTTCTTATAGGGGAGAAGGCGCAGGACCCTCTACAGATGTACCTCTCGGACATCTTCACTATCTCTGTGAACCTGGCCGGGGTGCCAGCCATATCTATACCCTGCGGCTTCAGCAGTAGGGGACTCCCCATAGGGCTCCAGATCATCGGAAGGCCCTTTGAGGAGGATAAAATAATCCAGGTCGCCTACACCTTTGAGCAGAATACCGGGCATCGTAGAAGGAGACCCTCCTTGCCGCCGTCAAATTAGGCTTCTCCTGAAGGATGAGATGTTATTCGTGACCGCGCTTTCAACCTTCTTCATATTCAGGGTATAAGGGATATCCGGGGTTTCTATGATCTTAGCTGGAACATGTCGGGGGGAGGCCTTTTCACGTAGAGTCTTTTTAATCTTGAGTCTACTGCAGAAACCTTATATATAGATTTTCTATTTTCAGGCCATCAGGCCATGCTCTTTGACAAATTAAATGGATATAGCATCAAGTTGAACATAAATTGCCATGAATTGTCAAGATATAAGGATATCAGGACTTTCCCCATTTTTCAGAAAAGGGAGAGTTGGGGAAGGGGCGGATCTTTGGTGTTTCTGACCCAAAGGCCTTTACCCACCCTGCAAAGTATTTCTCTGATCCCATCGGCTAAGGCATAGTAGCGAAAATCAGGTATCCCAAAGATCCTCCTGGCAGCCCTCAAGGCATAACGGGCCAAGATCTCAAGCCTCGCCCTTAGCCCCAAATGCACCGCAGTGAAATATGCCACCACCAACACCAAAGCTGCCAAATTCCTCAACCTCTCATAGGTAAGCACCCGGATGTCCTCTAAGTCATAACTCTGCTTGATAAAACGAATCGTCTCCTCCACCTTCCAGCGAGTCACATAGGCATCCACCACCCACCAAAGTCCCTCCCGCCCCTTTCCTATCTGAACATTGGTGAGTAACATCATCGGCTCAGCCCCAAACCCCTTCACCACTACAACAAATAACTCCTCAGCCCTGCCTGGTAACCGCACCCTCCGAACCCCACCTGCCCGTCCGGCAGGCGGGTACGACACCCGATACAACCGCTCCCGAGCACCATCCTGCCTCACTACCACCTCTTCATACGGCAACGGACAACCCTGGGCCAACACACTCGCCCTCATAACCCTGCCCCGATACAGCAGATTCCGATCACCCACAAGCCGAACCAAAAAACGCCTCCCCTCCTCCAAAAAGGGATAAAACAAGCTACGCCTATCCCCTCCCCGATCCAATACCCAGATGCCACGGCTACCTATATGCCTGCAGACCACACCAACGGCCTTAAGGATCTCATCATTCTCACTCCTGAAACCAGGAGCAAGCGGAGAGTAAAGCTCATGATACAACGGAACTATCTCAGCCTCGCCCACCTCAACCCCCACCATATCACATGTCCAATAACCATCGGCCAATACCCCCTCACTGCCATCTCGCACCCGACACAGATACTCCATCTTTTTCGCATACTTTTTAACTACCTCGGATGTGTCTATGATCAAAAGGGTATCCTCCCCGACCCTTGAAGAGGCATCCCTGATTATGGCCTCAGTCAAATGGCTGCGCAGCCCAGGATAAGCCAATCGGACACACAGACGATCTATGGTCTTCTTCAGAGATATCTCCTCCTGCAGCGCCCGGGCAATCTCACTCAGACGCACAGAACCCCTGGCAGCAATCCCATACACCGCCTCGGCCACAAACCGCCGCATCACCTTAGGCAATCCATCAGAAAGTTTCCCCGAAAAAAGCACCATCTGAGCTCGCAATTTGGCACATACCTGTGTTATATTCATAACGGCCTCCTGTGGTATGTTGTGGATTTTACTGATAAATCCACACCCTGCATCATACCAAAAGGAGGCTATTTTTTAAGAAAAAAGTTTCCCCATTTTTTCATCAAGAACATACCTTTCCACATGCGATCCTTCCTAAGCTATTAATATCAATAGCCTATTTCAATTTGATAGAGGATTTTTGGGGAAACTCCTGTTATAAGCCCCTTGAAACCTTTCTACCTTTCTTTTCCACCCCTTCCCTGCTGCGTCATGTCTCGTGCCCCCCTCAAGGCTGTGCGCTCGTCGATGGGGCCGGGTCTGTTTTCTTGCACGGAGATTTCGGACAAACTCATGTCCTCGTATTGATTCGTTCCTGCCTCTGCCTTGTCTCTTTGCTTCTGATAGAGCAAACGATGTCCGATTACAGGAATCCATGTTCTACGAGGTGTGCCTTCACCTCATCGACGAATTTCTGCGCCTCTTCCAGAACCTGACCTGCTTCTCTATCGCTCACCTGAATTTGCGCTGCATAGTCGGAGCGTTGCCTCAAATCGAAGGCATTGTGGAGCCGCCGCGACAGCTCCTTCTTGAACGCCCCTGTTTTAACAAACTCTTTATCAAAGAGTGATATGGCGCCACTATGCTTTGAGGTCTCCTGTTTTCTGGTTGCCAGAAGGGCGAGAACAGAATAGAACATGGCGTAATAGGACCGATTTACAGATGGCCTAGTGAGTCCCTGATCCAGCAACACCTGTGCAGCATCAAGAGACTCCCGAGCCTGCTCAAGACGATAGGAGACCAAAACCTTTACATTGGTAGTCGTCATGCGGCCACACCTTCCTGAAGGATATTGTCAATGAGGGTGCTTTCAGACATGGGTCCCTTCTCGAACTGGTCGGAATCGAATACTATGGTCGTAATCACGCGATCGTTTTCAAATCCTACCTCCCAGGCAATATCCCGAATTCGGCGGTCGATCTCGTTATCGACGCGGTCAAGGACAATACAGATATCAAGATCCGACTCCCATGTTGCAACCCCGCGGACCCGGGAACCAAAGGCCCAAATCCTTGCTTCCGGGAAATGCTTACGTATTCGTGAACTGAATTCATTTAAGATGTTTCTATCTCCCTGAGATATCAAAGTGTCACCTCCTTTAGGGGCCACATCTTCATTTGTCACTTACTCCCTTTACTGCTTTATTCGCTCCAAACAAAAAAGGGCCTTTGAAGCCCCTTAAAACCTTTCTACTTCTCTTTTCCTCCCCTTCCTTGCTGCGCCATACCTCGTGACCCCCTCAAGGCCGTGAAGGTATTAAATGCGCGTTGTCGATAGCTCTTTTTTCTTATCCGCCCTTTGCATCGAGACACGTTATGGGGTTTATAGCACAGAATCGCCAACAAGTAAATCCAAAGGGTGTGTCAAGCGCAACCCTTCTTATACAGCAGGCGGCGGGGTTAGGCTGAGTCTCTGAGATGCGTCACGCGTACATCAGGCGGCCCTTAGGCTGGGGAATCGGTCTGCCTTCTTCCTGAGCGGTTTCGATCCATTCGTCAATGATTTGTTCTGCATTCTCAAGGGCCTCTTGATATGTCTTACCATCGGCCATGCAGCCTGGCAGTTCAGGGACCTCCGCTACGAAGGCATTGTCTTCCTCGCTCCAAAAAATGATGATCTCATACTTGCTGTCCATTGTTAATTACCTAAAGTTAACTCATACTTGAGAATGATATTTCTGACCTGCTTGACCTGATAAGGCTTTGCATTTGCGCCTTTGGGTTGAAGGTTGAGAATTTCTTCCACTCCCTCCTTCGTGAAAATGTGATGGTCACCCTTTATCCTTTCCCTAAAGCCGAGCTGTTTCATCAGTTGACAGAGCTCCGAGAAGGGGACATTCGCGTCTGAACGGCGCAATAGGATGTGCTGGTAAAGCCTCTCGTATTTCCCCACAACATAAGAATAGCATAATAAAGCTCACATGCCAATAGCCAGACCGTTCCATCATTACGTGCCTGGCCATAACAAATAGCATCCCACAAAAACTCATAGTTCAAGCCCTGCTTCCCTCTTCCCCGAACTATCGCAACCCCTGGATAAACTCGTCAGGCAGCCTCCTCGGCTTACCCTCCGCAGTAATACAGACCATCTGGTTCTTTCCCTCGGCGATGAGCCTCACGGTATCTTTTACGATCACCCGATGGTGGAAGGTAAAGGAGGCCTTGGTCAGCTCGGAGACCTCTGTCTGTATCTGTATAACCTCCCCGTACCTGGCCGAGGAGTAATAATCTATCTCCACCCTCTTGACGATGAAGTAGATCCCCTCCTTTTCCCAATCCGCCAGGGAGAGCCCCCTGGTAGCCAAATACTCGAACCACGACTTCTCAAAATACTGAAGGTAGTTGGCGTAATATACCACTCCCCCAGCATCGGTATCGCCATAATAGATCCTGGTCTCCCACATACTTCCTCCTTGACCCCATCAATCGCTTTGTGATAGTTTTTTATAATAAAAGACCTAGCTACTCTAATAAAAAGTAGCAAAACTTGTCAACCGGAGGAGGGATGGAGGAGTTCCATCGGATACAGAGGTTGCCACCTTATGTCTTCGCCCAGGTGGATGAGCTGAAGATCGCCGCCCGCAGGAGGGGGGAGGACATCATCGACCTCGGGATGGGGAATCCGGATATCCCCACCCCCAAACATATCGTGGATAAGTTGATGGAGGCGGTCCGCAACCCCCGCAACTATAGGTATTCCGCCTCCAAGGGGATCTATAAGCTGCGGCTAGCCATCACCGATTGGTATCAACGCCACTACGATGTAGACCTCGATCCTGATACCGAGGCTATCGCCACCATTGGCTCTAAGGATGGCATTGCCCATCTCGCCCTGGCCACCCTGGGTCCCGGAGACGTGGTCTTCGTCCCTAACCCCACCTACCCCATCCACAGCTATTGTGTGGTCATTGCCGGGGGAGATCTCCGCAGCATCCCCTTGAGCAATGATGAGGACTTCTTTGAGCGCCTGCAGGCCGCCACCAAACTCACATGGCCTAAGCCCAAGATGCTAATCATCAATTTCCCCCACAACCCCACCACCATGGTGGTGGATCGCTCCTTCTTCGAGAAGATTGTCCAGTTCGCCAAAGAGCATCACCTTCTTGTGGTCCATGACCTGGCCTACGCCAATCTGGTCTTTGATGGGTATCGGGCCCCCAGCATCCTTCAGATCCCCGGGGCAAAGGACCTGGCAGTGGAGTTCTTCACCCTGTCCAAGAGCTATAGCATGCCTGGTTGGCGGGTGGGCTTTGCTATAGGTAACAGGAGGATGGTCAACGCCCTAGCCAGGCTCAAGAGCTATTTCGACTACGGGATGTTTCAACCCATCCAAATAGCGGCCATCATCGCCCTCAACTCCGAGCAAGACTGCGTGCAAGAAATCGCCGAGACCTACAGGTCGCGCAGGGACATCTTGGTAGAGGGGTTGAACAGGGCTGGATGGCGGGTAACCAAACCTAAGGCCACTATGTTTGTCTGGGCCGAGATCCCGCAGGCCTTTCAGAGGATGGGCTCCCTGGAGTTCTCCAAGTTCCTCCTGAGGGAGGCAAAGGTGGCTGTGTCTCCAGGGATCGGCTTTGGTGAATTTGGAGAGGGCTACGTGCGGTTTGCCCTAGTGGAGAACGAGCATCGCATAAGACAGGCCATCCGCGGGATAAGGAGGGCGCTGCAGGGGTGAAGGAGATCAAGATAGGGCTCATCGGCTTCGGCACTGTGGGCACAGGGGTGGTGAAGATATTTCAGGAGAATGCCTCCTTGATAGAGGGGCGCCTGGGGGGGAGGATCTGCCTGCACAAGATCGCCGACATAGACCTAGATAGGGACCGGGGGGTAGAGGTTTCGAGAGAGGTGCTGACATCAGACGCCCAGGAGGTGATCAAGGACCCGGAGATAGCCATCATCATGGAGTTAATGGGGGGGATTGAGCCGGCACGCACCTTTATCCTGAAGGCCATGGAGGCGGGCAAACATGTGGTCACGGCCAACAAGGCCTTGCTGGCCCTCCATGGGGGGGAGATATTTGCCACCGCCCAAAGATATGGGGTGAGGATCTGCTTTGAGGCGAGTGTGGGAGGGGGTATCCCCATCATCCGCTCCCTCAGGGAGGGGCTGGTGGCCAATCGGATCATCTCCATCTTTGGAATCCTCAACGGCACCTCCAATTACATCTTGACCAGAATGACCCAGGAGGAAAAGGGGTTCCGCGAGACCTTGAGAGAGGCGCAGCGATTGGGCTATGCCGAGGCAGACCCCACCCTCGATGTGGAGGGGACAGATGCCGCCCATAAGCTCTCCATTCTTGCCTCTATGGCCTTTGGCATCAGGGTGAACTTTCAAGATATCTTTGCGGAGGGGATATCACGCATCACCCCACTGGATATCCAGTACAGCCTGGAGTTCGGCTATCGGGTGAAACTCCTGGCCATAGGGAAGTGGGATGGGGAGAGGGTGGAACTCAGGGTCCATCCCACCATGCTACCGGCCCATCACCTGCTGTCCACAGTGGAGGGTGTTTTCAACGCCATCTATGTCTCCGGGGACGCCGTAGGGCCCACCATGTTTTACGGGCAGGGGGCAGGGGCGCTGCCCACCGGGAGCGCGGTGGTGAGCGACCTGGTGGATCTTTGCCAAGATATAATCAAAGGCGTCAAGGAACAGGGGCCGATGGTTACCCCCTTTTGGTCGTCTCAGGGTGGCGAGATTAAGGATATGGAGGAGGTGGTAACCCCTTACTATCTCCGATTTACCGCCCTGGACCGCCCCGGGGTCCTCTCCAAGATCTCGGGCATTCTGGGGGAGCATGAGATCAGCATCGCCTCAGTGATACAGAAGGGCAGGAGGGTAAAGGGGGCAGTACCCATCGTCATGATGACCCATGAGGCCAAGGAGAAAAATATACGTCAAGCCCTCCGGGAGATAAACAGGCTTGACATCATCCAGGCAAAGACTACCTTGATCAGGGTGGAAGGAGATGTGGCGTAGGAAAGAAATGCGGGAAGTGTCCCTCATCATCCCTGACTCATGCAGATACCGCAAAAACTTCACGTAGTTCTGGTATTTCCTCGCCATGTTCTAACCGATCAGCCAAAACACGCAGAGCCAAGGCCTTGACCTTTGAAATGGCTTCCTCACGGCTTTGACCATACGTCATGACACCGGGCAAATCTGGCACCTCGGCAATCCAACGGCCGTCTTCCTCAAGTTCAACCTCTACAATCATCGGTCATATCTCCATTACCTGGACAATACTCCAGGGACATAATACCAATCTTTTGAGTAAAGCAATTTAAAATTAGTATTATGTCTCCGACTTTTTGTTTCAATTATCATTTTCTTCCAGCCATGCAACATCGGCTAAATCCCTCGGCCGACCGGAAGCTTTTTTATTTTGAAGAAGATGGGCTTTGCTTATGATGGGGAGTTTTAGACCTTCTACTTCGACTTCTTTACGATGAGGCCAGGCTTCGTCAAAGCCAACCCCATCAAGTATAGTCATAATGTCGATCCTTCTAGGGGCAACCCCGATCTGAAAGACGATATCAGGCTTTGCCAGATCTTCCACCTTCAGGTCTTGCAGTGGTGCACCAAACTTTGCAAGAGATCTCCAAACGCACTGAGCGTTTTCATCGGAACAGCGAACCCAAAGGTCTATGTCGCCGGTGGCCCGTGGGTAGCCATGGGCAGCCAAGGCATAAGCACCAACAACGAGAAACTCAACGTCTTCCTCGATAAATAGTGACAATATGTCTCGGAAGTCGGGGTTCAGCAAGAGGTTCTCCCTTAAAAGCCCATGCATCGAGCGAGAGCTGCCACATCATCCCGAGGCGCTCCGAAGGCGTAGTATCACGGAGGTCTAGCTCTTTGCCCTGGTCAGCTAAACTCGAGATGCGGATTGTTCGGACATGTTTCATATCAATATCTTATCACACTTCAAAAACTATTGGAAGGAACTAATCGTGCGTAAGCTTGCCGAGCAAATCTGTAGGAAGAGCCCTTTTTCTTAAATGACCCATGAGGCCAAGGAGAAAAATATGCGTCAAGCCCTTCAGGAGATAAACAGGCTTGAGATCATCCAGGCAAAGACTACCCTGATCAGGGTGGAAGGAGATGTGGCGTAGGGAAGAAATATGGGAAGTGTCCCTCGTCTGTATATCGTCTCCTCAGAACGACCCGAACATGCGACGGTAGGCGTCGGCTGTAGCGAGTGTTAGCCGCGGATTTGAGCCGTTGGGCTTACTGCCAACACCTTCACCTCATTTTCAAGCCGTCCTTCAAGCCGGTCCTTCTCCACTTCAAGATCATAACGTGCCTGAAGATTCAGCCAAAAACGCTCTGACATACCGAAATACCGCGACAATCTAAGGGCCGTATCGGCCGTGATTGAACGTTTCCCTTGAATAATTTCGTTGATACGGCGTGGATACACACTAATATCCTTGGCCAACCTGTACTGGCTGATGCCCATTGGCTTTAGAAACTCTTCAAGTAAAATTTCTCCAGGATGTACTGCTTCAAACTTACTCTCGCCCATTCGCTGCCCTCCTAATGGTAATCCGCAATCTCAACCTCGTAGGCGTTTCCCTCCTTCCACTGAAAACACACACGCCACTGGTCATTGATACGAATACTATACTCTCCCTCACGGTCCCCAGAGAGCTTCTCAAGACGGTTCCCAGGAGGAACACTTAGATCGTCTAACCGTTCTGCGGCATCCAGTATCGCAAGTTTTCGCCATGCTATGCGGTGTAGATTCGCGGGAAATCGCCGCGAGAAATGTCGTGAAAAGAGCCGCTCCGTTTCTTTGTCACGAAAACTCTTTATCACAAATTAATAATAGCGCATCGCGCTATTACTGTCAAGCGTTATTATCAACCTTTATCTATCCTCACCGCTTACGCCGCTATTGCCTCGGCTAACGGGGCGCGAGAAAAGCAGGCGTAGCGAGGAGTTAGGTGGGTTTTTTCTTTCCGATTAAATAACTGTGATCCACGAGAATATAATTATAATCCTCGCATCTCCATGCCAAGTTTTCCTTAGCTGACATCGTCATGTTCATCGTATTCTTCAGTAACGTCTTAGGCCCTATGAATTGACTCAGAGGTTTCTCCTCATTGGCCCGATAACAGATTCCTTTACCAGCCATAACAAAGCCATTCTCTATCACCTTGCCACACCTTGGGCATTTGTATGTAATGTAACTATCTATTTCACCATAGCTTTTGTATTCAGTATTTAATTTCTGAAGCTTCTTTAACGTAAGGTATAAAAATAGAAGAACAAATATTCCGACAGCCCCCGCACTTATTACATACAAAAGTCTTTCCATAATCTTCTCAACTTAGAAATATGGGAAGTGTCCCTGGGGAATATCCCGAGTTGAGCGAGTGGTTAGCTTCCCCTTCTCTCCCCAAGATAATCGTCGACAAACTTCCGAGGCCTTACAACCTCTATGCCGCGATAGCCGGATACCTTTAAGAGTTGCTTATCGCCACTAATAATGAGCTTGGTCTTGCTCGCCAGGGCACAAGCCAAAAACTTGTCGTCATCAGGGTCGACACAAACCGGTTCAGGCAAGCTTGGAGCCAGAGTCAGTTCTGCCTCGACAGTGAGAAGCTCAAGGATTGGGGCTAACTCGACTCCTGAAAATTGGGCCGCCAAAGTTTCACCAACCCGCAGATATTCCTCAAGTATTTCCTGCGAGACCACCAATTTAACCTCGCCCTCACGCCAGGCTTTAAGGATCTGATAGGGAGGCCCAGTGAAGAAAACACCGGAAATGAAGACATTCGTGTCGAGTATTACCTTCACTTAGCCTCTCGGGCCTTAGCAATTGCCGCTCCAATGTCAGATCGTTTCATACCAGCCAGTCTGGCCTGTTTCCGGGCTTCAGCAATAAGCTCGTCGAATTCCTCCATAGAAGGCGGTGAAATTGCCTTGAGGATCACTGTACCCTTCTCACCCACCACAACGAATTGGGAGCCGGGCTTCAAACCGAGCCGCTTTCGGATCTTCTCCGGAATAACCACTTGACCCCTGGAGGACATCTTTGTGGTTGCTAATCCCGCCATTTTTCACTCCTAAGAATTGTTTGATCTTACCAATAAGAATATAGTACACTGGTGAACTTTTGGCAAGGGGAAAATGGATTCAACTCCTTGGGAAGTTAATGGGGCATGAGATAAGCTGTACTCTCGACTTAGGAAAAATGGTGGATTTTTATTTAGGTAGTTTGCGACAAAAATCCTGCTTTATATTTGCCAAAATCAATAAATAAATCTGCCCCCTTTTCCTCCTATGAGGTTTGTAGCAACATGCTAGATTTTTCTGTTATTCCTCTTCTCATTGAATTTTCTATAAAGGTACTAATTTGAGATACTTGAACGGTGCCCATTGTTTTGTGAACAACTGCTCCAACACAAGTACCTGCAAGAAGCCCAACCCATACCGGTCCACCAATTGCTGATGCTGTAGCCAAAAAGGCACCAGTACCCACTCCCCCTTTAGCCAAGCCATTAACAAATTCAGAATAATCTCCTTTTTGTTTGGCATCAGCAAAAGATTTAGCCAAAGCGGTAAGGGCGACAACGGCCAAGACTGGGTTTGCACTCGCAATGGATGAAATTCCCAAGCTGCCGGCAAGACTTGAAAATTCTCTGACCTGCTTTTTGTTCCAATTCAATGCAACTGCGATAGTGCCAATAGAAGTACCAATAAGTTCGGTTGTATTGACATGAAGAAGGTCTGAAAACCAAGACTTTGGAATATGGAATGTGCTGTTCAAGGCACTAGCCACCTGATCATAGGACGACTTGGACCAATCAAATAAAGGAATACCTACAGAAGAAGACAAATCTTTTCCTAATGCAGTTGTATATCCCACGATCTCTTGCAAAAAAGAATCGTCAGGTGAGGCATCCTTTACCTTGTCCCACATTCCCCAAAGGGTGTGACTGCTATCGAAAAGCCTATGAAGATGACCTCCACCAATGTGGGTAGCAATATAAACTGCATCAGCAGCTTTATCATAAATAGATGGAATTCCTTCATTGAACATGTGACCAAGCCAAGACTCCATATTTCGGGAGAAATCTGATGCCAATATTGCATTAGTGAAAATAGCGGTGTGGTTTATTACCTTCTTACCACCCCTTCCTGCGGATTCATGGGCAGACGAGACATATTCCAAAATTGCTTTGCCTGTTGATGTTCCTATTAATTTTGATGATTTTATCGCCTTGGTCAATAAGGCATACCATCCTGGAATTTGTTGGTTACCCCAGGAAACTATCATTTTCCGAGCATCCCAGGCTGTTTTCGGAGTAAATATAATCATTTCACTAGTAGATCTTATAAAAGCTTCTGTTTTCTTCGATATGCTTTTATATGATTTTTTCTCAACCTCATGAGTTTTTCGACCAGTCTTAGCAAACACTTTCCCTTGCTTTTTTGGATGCTCTTCCATTCTTATCCTCTTTTCTCCATAGTTATGCAAATCCTAATGGCTAAAACTGACGACGTTCCTTTTTAATCCGCTTTTTCTCCCGCTCAGCTTCAGCTCGTTCTGCCGCGGTCTTCATTTTTATATACCTTTTGTGCATGTATTCAACATAATACCAAGCATTGTCAGTGCCGTCTTTGTCATGAAAATAACCTGCTATTATAGTTGCATTATCTGCTTTAAACTCAGCATAGATTATGTCTCCGATTAGGTTAAGCTTCTTTTTTACAAGGTGATATTTTTTGCTTAGATGATCAAAAATTATTTTGCGGGTAGTAAAAATAATACTCAATCTCATTTCAACATAAATAAGAATTCCTTCGGCATCAAAAATAAAATCAATATTCTCAAGCCCTTTAATACCTAAACTATCAATATTATCTGCTGGAAGACCCATATATGTTTTAGTATAAATTCCAGGGCCATGCGAAACTGATGATTTATATTCATCGTAAGGCACTTTTTTACTTCGAAGCAAAGCTCTAACTTCATTTACGGTCGCTTTACCAATAGTAAAACCAAGCGGTGAAGCAACCATAGCAGAGTAGACGTGTTGTTTCTTTGGTTTCTTCATTTGGATACGCATGCTTTTGGAAATCATGTATAGCTTTCCTGTTTTTGTATTTTTGTCATACTTTAGAATTATGTTGCTTTCAAAACCGAGCCAGGCATAAATTTCTTTAGGCGGCTTTGTCTTATGACCTACTCCAAATTTCGCAAAGACTGCATTTTTAACTTTCATAAAATTATGCAACCCTTTGGTAGTGATAGTAACCGCCAACAATTTCCCTTCCCAAAAACCATATTCAATACTTTCAACTTCAGCATCACCTATCTTTAACCCATCACCTTGCCTCAAATACCATTTTACTTGTCCCTCTTTAGTATATTCAGTTTCTAAATACTCCATACCACTCAAAGTAGATATATTAGCACCCCATTTAATACCTCTAAATCCTTTTGGTTCTGAACCAGGTTTAAATGGGAAGTTATTAGCAAAAACCAAACTCCCTATTAAAAGGAAAACTAACAAAAAGCATAAAATTCTAACCTTTTTCATTTTTTTCCTCCTTTTTCCCCATTCTAATAGTTTTTAAGCATAATTTGTGCCACAGTAGCGGTTCCAAAAAATCCATGGAATTTCTTGTTTGGAGGGGAGCGGGTAGGTTACCCTTCAGTGCATGTGACAATTTTTGCCAGCTTTAATGACCTATTTCGCTACCTTACTAGTAATCTCTCCTCATAGCTTGCATCAGAAGGGTTAAAATTATGCTTTGGAGTGTTCCGGGGACATAATACCAATTTTAAAACAATTGGCCGAAGGCCAAAATTAGTATTATGTCCCCAACTTTTTCCCCTATCTCAGTCTGTCACGTATCTCCGATGGGACCTTATCGGCCAGGTCCGGATACACTTCAACCAAACGCGCTATATCTGCCAAATCCTTCTGTCTCTTGCTCATCCGTCGCTGCTCATCAGAATACGCCCAAATCTTACCCTTGAGCACATCCTCCACCGTTGCCACCTTCATCTCATATCCCAATACGTTTATGATTGTTGCGTTGCGAATGAACTCCTGATATCGGGAGTCAGTCTGCAATTGTATCCGGAGATCAGACTCGCTACTGCTCAGATTTACGCTGTGGGCAAAACGCTCAATTTTGAAATGCTTTGTCACAGCCGCGCAGACCGCCTCAATGTCAGCTGCGGCGACTACGATATCTAAGTCCAAGCTGACGACAGGCTCGGCATATGCGTTGACGGCGAGTCCACCGATGACACAGTAGTCCGCACCAAGTTGGGATATTGTGTCAAGGAATACTTGAAGGACATCCGTCTTTCCGTTTGCTACAGCGTTTATAAACTCTTTCTTCGTCATGTCGTCCCCAAATTTGCGTGAACCTTAGATTATACTGCCTATATGCAGCTTTATATTACTGCATGATGAAATTCAGATTGGAATTATGTAATAAATTGCGTAACCTATTTTAAGGGTTGCCGATATATTCAAATCGGAAAATACTGAAAGCGAAATTAAGAATTGTCTACGGGTTCACCTATCAAGGTTTATCAGCTGCCAGCACCTTTAAACCCCAAGACATCCCCCATATCATAGAGACCGGGCTTCTGCCCTACTACCCACTTGGCGGCGCGGACCGCCCCCCTGGCAAAGGTATCCCTGGTATGTGCACGGTGAACTACCTCCATCCTCTCCCCTATTCCCCCGAAGATCACCGTGTGCTCCCCTACAATATCCCCAGCCCTGATTGTCTGAATCCCGATCTCCTCATTAGTGCGTTCCCCGATCATCCCCTTCCTGGCATAAACCCCTACCTTTTCTAAATCCCTTCCCAGGGCCCGGGCGATCACCTCCCCCAAACGCATGGCGGTCCCGCTGGGGGCGTCCTTTTTCAGGCGATGGTGGGCCTCGACGATCTCGACATCGTAGTCTTGTCCCAAGACCCGGGCAACCTCCTCCACTATCCTGAACATCAGATTTACCCCCACGCTCATATTGGGGGAGAGCACGCAGGGCATCTCTTTCGTAAGCCTCCGGACCTCTTCCATTTGTTCAGGTGAGAAACCAGTACTGCCCACCACCATGGGCTTTTGATACTGGGCGGCGACCTCCATGTTCCCCAAGGAGGCCTCAGCAGAGGTAAAGTCTATGATGACGTCACCATGCTGGATCACCGATTTCAGGTTATCCTCTATCCTCACTCCCAGCTCGCCTGAACCGGCCACCACTCCCACATCCTGTCCCAGAAAGGGGTGCCCGGCGGCCTCCACTGCCCCCTGGCAGGTTATACCTCCGGAGTTTTGGATGGCGTTCACGACCATACGCCCCATGCGGCCGCCCGCCCCCACTATGATTGCGTTAATCATCTCCCCACCTCAGAAGTTTTTTTTGGAAAAAATCGTATTTTTGGCTAAAAGCTGATTGCTAGCAGCTTTCAGCTTTTATATGAGGCTGGTGCTGAAGTACCTCTCTGCCCTGTCCGGCAGGACGGTGACGATATTCCCCCCTCCCCTTTCAGCCAATCTTATCGCGGCCCAGACATTGGCTCCGGAAGAGGTCCCCACCAGGAGCCCCTCCTCTCTGGCCAGCCGGCGTGTGGTCTCAATGGCATCCTCATCGGTTACCGTGACTACCCCATCAATAAGTGAAGTGTCCAGGACGGAAGGGACGAAGCCGTCGCCGATGCCCTGGATCTGATGAAGGCCTGGCTCATGGCCGAGCAGGGCGGCGCTGTTCTGGGGCTCTACAGCGATAATCTTAATCCGGCGGTTCATCTCCTTGAGAAATTTACCCACTCCTCCTAGGGTGCCGCCACTTCCCACTCCGGCAACAAAGAAGTCCACCTTCCCCTCCATCTGTTCCCATATCTCCGGAGCTGTGCTGAGGTAGTGGATCTCCGGGTTCTTGGGGTTTTCGAACTGCTGGGCGACGTAGATATCAGGATCTTTGGCAGCCAGTTCCATGGTCTTTTCCACCGCCCCTTGGATCCCTGCTTCTGCAGGGGTCAGGATCAGCTCCCCCCCGAAGGCCCGGATGATCTTCTTACGTTCCTCGCTCATGTTCTCCGGCATAACGATGATAACCCGATACCCCTTCTGTACCCCCACCAAGGTTATCCCGATGCCCGTATTCCCCGAAGACGGCTCCATGATGATGGAACTTTTCCTCAGTTTTCCCTCTTTCTCCGCCTCCTCAATGAGGTATTTGGCCACCCGTTCCTTGATGCTGCCTCCCGGGCTGAGGTACTCCGCCTTGGCGAATACATCGTATTGCGTCATCCTCTTCAGCCTCACCATGGGGGTATTACCCACAGCATCTAAGATAGTATCTAAGACCTTCAAGATATACCTTCCTCCCAAAGCCACCCTTGATAGACCATTCTAACTGCCCCCATCTCCAATCACCCCTCCAAAAAAGGAGGGATCCTTTCCCCCTGTATTAGATCTTCATAGGACTCCCGTTCCCTGATCAGATAGAATGCACCATCCCTTACCAAGACCTCCGGCACCCTGAGACGGGAGTTATAGTTAGAGGACATGGAGAACCCATAGGCCCCAGCGCTCATCACTGCCACCAGGTCCCCTGGCTCGAAACGGGGCATCAATCTGTCCTGGGCCAGAAAGTCGCCCGATTCGCAGATAGGCCCTACCATGTCAGCCACCATCTCATCCCCTGCTTTTTCCCTTACCGAGACGATCTCTTGATAGGCCCCATATAGGGTAGGTCGGACGAGGTCGTTCATGGCCGCATCGACAACAACAAAGTTCTTCTCCCCCTCTTTGTTATAGAGGACACGCGTAACCAGAATCCCGGCGTTGCCCACGATCACCCTGCCGGGCTCAAAGATGTAGGTGCAGGGCAAATCTTTCCCCTCCCCAATGATGGCCTGGGCATATTCCTGCGGATGTGGTGGTTCCTCTTGGTGATAAGTGATCCCTAACCCCCCTCCCAGATCCACGTATTCCACCTCTATTCCCTCTTGGCCCAGTCTCAGGGCCAGCTCTTTTACCCGCCTGAGGGCCTCTACAAAAGGTCCTACCTCGGTGAGCTGAGAGCCTATGTGGCAACTCACCCCCTTTATCGCTAGGTGAGGCAATTCATTGGCCTCCCTGTACCATTCCAGGGCCTGGTCGATATAGACCCCAAACTTGGCCTGCTTTATACCGGTGGCGATGTAGGGGTGGGTTTGAGGGTCGATCTCGGGATTGACTCGGAAGGAAATCGGGGCCTTGGTCCCCAATTTGGATGCGATGCCGTTGATGAGATGGAATTCCTGATAGGACTCCACATTGAGCATCAAGATCCCCTCCTGCAGGGCATACCTGATCTCATCCTCCCGTTTTCCCACCCCGGAATAGACGATCTTGGAAGGATCGGCCCCGGCACGCAGGGCTCGGAAGAGCTCTCCAGCAGAGACTACATCCACCCCACCTCCCAAGTTGATAAAGGTTTTGAGCACGGCCAAATTGGAATTGGCCTTGGCCGAGTAGCAGATCAGGTGGGGAAGTTCTCTGAAGGCCGAGTCAAAGGCCCGGAAGTGGCGGACCAGGGTCCGGTAACTGTAGAGATAGAAGGGGGTCCTTACCTCATGGGCTATCTCTTCCACTGATACCTCTTCGCAGTAGAGGAGACCGTCTTTGTGTTGAAAAAAGTGCATTTGCTACATCACCTTTAGAATTATCTTTTCATGATAACATATAAAGGGTCAAAATCAAACTTTCCCCTTCTATCCCCTGAGAGTCGCCCGCTGCCTGAGTGGCTTCAATATGAGGTCCAAGGCGTCCAAGACATCATTGACCACCGCATCGGCGTTGGAGATAGTCTCCTTGGCCGCCCCCTCCCTGCCAATGACGGCTATGCCCAGGGCCGCTTCCTTCACCATTAGGTGGTCGTTATATCCGTTTCCAACGGCGATGGTCCTTTGTGCCCCTATCTCCCTTATAAACCTCCCCTTCTGAGAGGCCTCTTGGCCTTTATCAAGCCTCACCAGTTCTGCCTTGGTGCGACCCAATCTTTCCTGGGCATCTCCCCGTGTATCGGCGCTGAGGATATATACCCTCAGCCTCTTGGCCAGGAGGTTGATCTTGTCTTTGACCTTGGCGGAGATTCTCCCGTCGATGGAGATGGTCCCGTTCAAATCCAAGACCAAAAACTCTATCTCATACTCCCCCCTGCCCGGTATCTCCATATGCAGCATACTTTCCTCCGTCGATAAGGTATTTTCCTTATTGGGGGTCTGGGGGCCAACGCCCCCAGAAAGATGTACCTATGGCACATCTCCGGAATCCCCTTAAAAAACCAGCCTTGACATTGAACAATATAATATTATCTATAATACAAAAACAACAATATTATGGAATAGCCTATTAAAACCTTAAAAAATGCACAAAATTTTTATATGTCAAAATCTTGACTTTTTTGTTTATGATGTTATAATTAATAGTTTAAATAAATAAAATTTTCTAAAGGGGTCTGTATGGGGATTAAAGAAAGATTGATGGAAGATATGAAAAGGACCCTCAAAGAAAAGAACAAATCGAGACTCTCGATTATCAGGTTGGCCCTAGCGGCCTTGCAGAACAAGGAGAAGGAGTTCCTTAGGGAACTATCCGAGGAGGAGATAATACAGGTAATATCCGGATTGGTAAAGAAGGGCAGGGAGTCCATAGAGCAGTTTAAAGCTGGGCAAAGGGACGACCTGGTGACCAAAGAAGAGAAGGAAATAGAAATCCTCCAGTCCTTTTTACCCAAACAACTCACTCCTGAAGAACTGGATGTGGAGATCTCCAAGGCATTGGAGGAGACAGGGGCCTCTACAACTAAGGACCTGGGGAAGGTTATGAAGATCTTGATGTCCCGGATTGCCGGCAGGGCTGAGGGAAGGGTAGTCAACGAGTTGGTTCGAAAGAGGCTTTCGGGGTAATCAGGAGACCCCAATTTCTTGCTTATTTAATCCGATCAGGTGACCCAAAAAAACTCAAGGAGGGTAATTAAAACCTATTTTCCCAAGGGGGGTGGTACCTCATTGTCCCCTTGGAAAGTATCCAAGAGATGGACGCCCACACTCTATTCTCTCTGGAGTTTTACGAGATAGTGAGTATCCTAAAAGGTTTTGCCTCCTCTGAGCTGGGCAGGAGGGAGTGCGAGGGGATCTGTCCCCTCTATAATCCCCAGCAGGTAGAGGGGCTACTTACGGAGGTAACGGAGCTCAAAGAAGTCCTAGAAGGAGGGGCGGATCTTCCCCTGCACGGAATGGAAGACATCGAACCCATCCTCCAGCGCACCCGAGTTGAGGGGGCAATTCTCACAACCCAAGAGCTCTGGAAGGTAGCCGCTTCAGTTAAGACGTCCAACTCTCTGAAGGGATTTCTCCGACATCTAGGGGAGCGCTTTGCTAGGTTGAAGGGCATAGGGGAGGAGTTCTTTGCCCCTGGGCAACTGGCCCAAGAGATAGAGGGGGCCATTGGCCCAGGGGGTGAGATATATGATGAGGCCAGCCCCCATCTGAAAGAGGTCAGGGGGAGGATAAAAAGGGTCCGTGGGGTCATTCAGGAGAGGTTGGAGCTCCTTTTACGACGCAAGGAGTTAAAGGGGGCCCTTCAGGATGAGGTAATCACCCAACGGAACGGCCGCTATTTGATCCTGATAAGGGCCGATTTCAAGGGGAGGGTGAAGGGGATCGTGCACGACTACTCCCACTCCAGGATGAGCCTCTACGTGGAGCCTATGGGGGTGGTGGAGTTCAACAACGAGTTAAACGTCCTGCAAAGAGAGGAGGAAGAAGAGGAGGAAAAGGTCCTCAGGAGGCTGACCGCTTTGGCCCGAGAGCACAGGGAGGAGCTCCTCCACGATCTGGCCATGCAGGGGAGGGTGGATGCTATCTATGCCAAGGCCAGATTTAGCATCTATCTCCATGGTACCCAGCCCGCCTTAAACACAGAGGGACGGGTGAAACTGATGGCCGCGAGGCACCCCTTGTTGATCCAGGCCCAGCAGGAGGGGGGCCAGGTAGTCCCCATAGATCTGCACCTGGACCAAGGTCAGAGGATCCTGGTGATCAGTGGGGCCAATACGGGGGGGAAGACCGTGGCCCTGAAGACCTTAGGCCTTCTGTCCCTTATGGTCCAAGCGGGGTTGCACATCCCCGCTGCCCCAGACAGTGAGGTGAATCTATTCCAAGACATATTCGCCTATATTGGGGATGAACAGAATCTACAAGAACATCTCAGTACCTTTTCCTCCTTTATCCTGTGGTTGAATCGAGTCTTGGATAGTATAGATGACAGCTCCTTACTGTTCATAGATGAAATCGGGGTCGGGACAGAGTACTCCCAGGGGGCGGCCCTGGCCATGGGACTATTGGATTACATCCGGCAGAAAGGTGGATATGCCGTGGTCACCAGTCACTTCAACCCCCTGAAGGCCTATGCCTATCGCCATGGGGATGTGGCGAACGTGGCCGTAGAGTTTGATCAGGATACCCTCAAACCCACCTATCGTCTTCTATACGGGAGACCAGGGACGAGTCAGACCTTCCTCATAGCAGAGAGGCTGGGTCTAAAGGGAGAGGTCTTGGATAGGGCAAGAGGTTATCAGGAAGGGGTACAAGGCGATCTGGAACATCTCATGGGGGAGCTGGAACACCTGCACCGGGGCCTGGAGAGGGAGAGGGCAGAGGCGACCCGAGCCAGAGAGGAGGCTATGCAGGAACGAGAGCGGTTGCGCCGGGCGGCAGAGGAGATCCAGGAGAGGAGAAAGAAGATCATCAATAAAACCAAGGAAGAGGGAAAGAGGATCATTAGTTCACTGGAGGCGCGTCTCAGGGAGGTCTTAAAGAAGGCCGAGGAGAGGAAGGAGAGGGTACCGGAGTTAAAGGGGCGGGCTAAGCGTATAAAAGAGGACTTCATGGGCCACTTCCCCAAGAGGAGGCGAAGGGGAGGGGGTGAAGAGATCAGAGAGGGGGACCGGGTGGAGGTCATATACCTGTGCAAGGAGGGGGTGGTGGTGGAGCTTTCCCATGATCCCTCCCGGGCAGAAGTATCGATTGGCGGGATACGGGTCAAGGCCCCCCTAGAGGAGCTGAGGTTCGTCTCCCGGGGGGAGGAGGCAAGGCAGCAGGAGGTAGGTTATCAACTCGCCCTGGAGTCCTTGGATCTCCCTCCCTATGGGGAGTTGAACGTGATCGGTTTGAGGGTGGATGAAACCCTCCCCAAGGTGGACAAATTTTTGGATGACGCCCTCTTAAAGGGATGGCAAAGGGTCCATATCATCCATGGAATTGGATCAGGGAGATTGAGGGAGGCGATACAAGGGCATCTGAAGGGGCATAGGTGGGTGAAGGGGTTCAGGGCAGCGGAATTGAGAGAAGGTGGCGTGGGGGTCACCGTAGTAGAGTTGAGGTAAGGGGATGGGTGGGTTAATCCCCGATGAGGTCCTGGAGGTGATCAGGGAGCGGGCGAATATCGTGGAGGTGATCTCCGATTATGTGGCTCTAAAAAAGGCAGGAAGGAACCATAAAGGGCTTTGTCCCTTTCACCAGGAAAAGACCCCTTCTTTTATGGTGAATGAAGAGAAACAGCTATTCCATTGTTTCGGGTGTGGAGTCGGAGGGAATGTCTTCACTTTCCTCATGAAGTACGAGCAGATCTCCTTTGCGGAGGCGGCCAAGGCCCTGGCCCAAAGGTATGGGGTAAAAATACCCGAGGGCAGGATGACGGCAAGGGATGAGAGGAGGGAGAATCTATTTAAGATCAACGCCTTGGCCTTGGAGTTTTACGTCCACCAAATAATGGAGGGGAGGGAGGGCAAAATCGCCAGAGACTATCTGGAGCGCAGAGGGATAGATAGAGGTGTCCGGAAGGAGTACGTAATCGGATATGCACCCTCCCGATGGGATGCCCTCGTGACCCATCTCAAGGGGAAAGGGGTGAATTTAAAAGAGGCAGAGACCCTAGGTCTCATCATCCCCAAGAAAGAGGGGTGGTATGATAGGTTTCGCGGGAGGATCATCTTTCCCATCTTTGACCTGCGGGACAGGGTGATCGGGTTCGGGGGCCGGGTCCTGGATGAAAAAGGGGAACCTAAATACCTTAACTCCCCGGAATCGTCCCTCTATAAGAAGGGGGAAAACTATTACGGACTGAATATCGCCAGAAAGTACGTCCAGAAAGAGGGAGAAAGGGTCTTCATCGTGGAGGGATATTTTGACCTGCTCAGTATGTCGCAGAGAGGTGTAAAGAACGTGGTGGCTACCTTGGGGACTGCCCTCACCCCTAGGCAGGTAAGGTTGTTGCGAAGATTTGGGAAGGAGTTTTCCCTCCTCTTCGACCCCGATGAAGCCGGCAGAAAGGCAACCCTCAGGGCCTTGGAGATTTTCATCCAGGAGGATGCATTTCCAACGGTTATCCCTTTACCTGATGGACTGGACCCAGATGGCTATTTTCAAAAAGGGCTTTCCCCCCAGGCCCTATGGGAAAGGGCAGTTCCGGGGGTGGAATACGCCATGGAGGCCTTGATGGAGGGGTATGACCTGGGCGAAGTAGAAGGCAGGGCCAAGGCAGTAGAGGCCACCCTCCCTTTTCTCCTCCAGATCAAGGATGGGGTGCGCAGGGACCTCTATCTCAAGCGCCTGGCCAAGGTGGTGAGGGTGGAGGAGAGGGAAATTCGAGATGCTGCCCTCAAAATGCACAAAGGGAGGAAAGAGGACACAGATAAGGGGTTGATCACCAGGATACACATATCGACGGGGAAAAAGTTGGTGCAGATGATGATCCAACACCCGGAGTTTATCCCCATGGTGGCCCAAGAGGGGGTAGTGGATGGGCTAGAGGACCAAAATCTCCGGGCCATAGCCGACTTGGTGATCCATGATTTCCAACTCCACAGCGACCTATCCCTGGACAGATTATCTCCTCAATTGGAGGAGAAGGGGGTGAGTGAAATGGCCTTCAATCTGGCCTTTCAGGAAGAGGAGATGGAGGAAGGAATGGCAGAAAGGATCGTTGTGGACTGCCTTCACAAAATCAAGGCGAAGGTGCTTAAAAAAGAGCTAGAGGGACTCACTAAAAGGATCGAAGAGGCACAGGCAAAGGGGGATGAGGCCCTGTTGGACTCTTTGTTGTTGCGCAAACAAACCCTAAAACTTCAGGAAAAGGGGTTAGATAGATCTTAATTGCAAATTTTAATTAAAAATTATGGTAAAATATGAAGAAAAGATTAAAAAAGGAGAAAAAGATCATGACCTTGAAGGATAAAGGGCTTCTCGATTTTTATGGGGTTGATGAGATCACGACCTCGGATAATGTCTCCTCTGAACAATTGGAAGATATGTTGGCGGTGTTCAATGAGGTGGATATCGAAGTCATCGACGATGAGAAGGAAGTGGGCGTGGAGAAGGTGGAGGAGGAGTTCATCGAAGAGGAGAAGGGAGGAAAGGAGGTTGAGGACTTTGATCTCATCGGCAGGACCAGTGATCCTGTGAGGTTATACCTCCGGGAAATGGGGCGGGTGCCGCTCTTGACCAGAGAAGGGGAAGTGGCCATTGCCAAGAGGATAGAGGAGGGTAAGAAGGAGGTAATCAGGGTCATCCTTAATTGCCCTGTGACGGTGAAGGAGGTATTGAACATGGGCGAGTGGCTCCGTCAGGGGAGGATAGCCATCAAGGACGTCACCAATGACGTCGAGGATGACGAAGGTTACGTCGAGGAGGAGCTTTACAGAGAGAAGATTCTGAGGATCATGGATCAGGTAAGCCTCCTCGATGAGGAAATTCAGAGGTTGAAGACAAGGGGGGAGGCTGCTGAGGAAGAACTGCAGAGGAAACGGGAGGAGATGGTCACGCTCCTCACCCAGATAAACCTCAAGGAGCGCCAGGTAGAGGCCATCATAGATAAATTGAGGGGGTTGGTGCGCAGGATCGAGAAGGCAGAGGAAGAACTGGCCACGATGGGCAGAAGGTTGGGGGTGCCCCCACAGAAGTTGAGATCTTTTCTGCGAGAGCTGAAGAGGAACCCCGGGAGGAAAAAGTCACTCTTCAAGAAAAAGAGGCTAAACGAAAAGGAGTTCGTGGAACTGGAAAAGGGGGTGAAGAATACCTATCGGAAGATCCAGCGGATTGAACAGGAGGCTGCCCTCTCTGCAGCGGATCTGCAAAAGGCTGTTAGAGATATCCGTCACGGAGAGGCCATGGCCAAGGAGGCAAAGAATGAATTGGCCAAGGCCAACCTGAGGTTGGTGGTGAGCATCGCTAAAAAATACACCAACCGAGGTCTTCAATTTCTCGATCTCATCCAGGAGGGCAACATCGGTCTGATGAAGGCCGTGGACAAATTTGAGTATACCCGGGGTTACAAATTCAGCACCTATGCCACGTGGTGGATCCGGCAGGCAATCACTAGGGCGATCGCCGACCAAGCCAGGACCATCAGGATCCCCGTGCATATGATCGAAACCATCAACAAGTTGATCAGGACATCCCGTTATCTCGTTCAGGAACTGGGGCAGGAGCCCAACCCAGAAGAGATCGCCGAGAGGATGGAGATGCCCGTGGACAAGGTGCGCAAGATCCTCAAGATAGCTAAAGAACCTATCTCTTTGGAGACCCCGATAGGGGAGGATGAAGACAGCCACCTAGGGGATTTCATCGAAGATAAAAAGGCCATCTCCCCTGGTGAGGCCACCGTCACCAAAAACTTGCTTGATCAGGTCAAGAATGTCCTGACCACCCTCACCCCTAGGGAGGAAAAGGTCTTGAGAATGAGATTTGGCATTGGGGAGAAATACGATCACACCTTAGAAGAGGTGGGACAGGATTTCTCCGTCACCAGGGAAAGGATCCGCCAGATTGAGGCCAAGGCCCTGCGCAAACTGCGACATCCCAGCAGGAGCAAAAAGTTGAAGAGCTTTACGGATCATTAAAGAGATCCCCTTCCCACTCGGCTGATCACCTCCTCGAAGACGGATGGGAGGGGGATCTCCTGTTGGCTACTTTCTTTCATGTCCCTGAGGATCGCCTTCCCCCTGCGCAGTTCGTCCTCCCCGATAATCAGCACATAGCAAGCGCCGAATTTATTCGCCCTGCGCATCTGCGCCTTGAGGCTTCGCCCTTCGTAGTCGATCATTGCCCTCACCCCGGCCAAGTTAAGCCTGTAACTCAAGCTGAAGGCTTCCCTTTGAGCCCCCTCTCCTAAGGCGGCGATGAACAATGGTGGGCCATAAGGGGAAGGCTTCTCAGGCAGGATAAGCAGAAGACGCTCCATCCCGATGGAGAAGCCGATACCGGGGATATTCGGCCCTCCCAACTCCTCTATGAGGTGGTCATATCTTCCCCCGCCGGCGACGGCGTTTTGTGCCCCCAGGCCCTCTGCCACTACCTCAAAGGCGGTCTTGGTGTAATAGTCCAACCCCCGCACCATCCTGGGGTTTACCCTATAGGGGACATCTAGGGCCTCCATATATGTCTTTACCCCGGCGAAATGCTCGGCGCATTCCTGGCAAAGATAACTCCCTACGAGGGGGGCCTCTGACATCACCTCTTGGCACCCCTGGACCTTGCAGTCGAATGACCGCAGGGGGTTTATCTCCATCCTCCTCTGGCAATCTGAACAGAGCTGGGAGAGATGATCTCTGAGGAAGGCCCGTAAGTCCTCCTTGTAGGGGAGGCGGCAGCGGGGACAGCCAAGGGAGGTGATCTGCAATTCGCAACCCTTGACCCCCAAGATGGACAAATAGTGCATCAATATGGCCATGACCTCGGCATCTATCATGGGGTGGGAGATCCCGAAGACCTCCACATTTATCTGGTGAAACTGGCGATATCTCCCCATTTGTGGCTTCTCATGCCTGAACATGGGGCCGATAGAGTAGAGCTTGGCCATCGGGTCAAAGGCATACATCTTGTGCTCTATATAGGCCCTGGCCATGGAGGCAGTGGCCTCAGGGCGCAGCGTGATAAGATCTCCGCTGCGGTCAGTAAAGGTATACATCTCCTTCTCCACGATATCCGTCTCCTCACCGATGCTCCGTGAGAAGAGCTCTGTCACCTCCAGGACGGGCACCCTTATCTCGGAGAAGCCGAACCCCTCCAGGACCTCCCGGGCGCGTTCCTCCAGCACCCTCCACCGCCCGGTCTCAGGAGGAAGGATATCGCTGAACCCCTTGATGGCCTTTAGCTCCAACTAATCTCCCCTCTACAAATATCTCTAAGCCTTTTATACCAAATAATGGGAAAAGTCAAACCTCACTATTCTCCAGATTGTGAACACAAAATTGTCAGGTGACAAAAAATGTCCCCCCGATGAATAATAATAAAGCTATTTTTCTCTTAATTTTATAACCTATTAATTTCTAAAAGATTTTTACTTTGGAGAAAAATCCTCAAATTTGGCATAAAAAGTGCAGAAAATCTAAGGAAGCCTTTGTTTTTTCTTTAACATTTAATGAGTTAAAATCTTTAGTTTTTTAAGGGGAAGGGATGGGAGTTGCTGCCAGCGCTAGGAGGACGAATGCATGGATGTAACATTTGTTCTAATTGCTCTAGTAATTTCTATTCTGCTTCAATTTGCAGCAGCGTTTTTTGCTTTGAGGTTGATCTGGATCACCGGGAGACGCAGAGCGTGGGCATTAATTGCGATCGCCCTTTCCTTTATGGCCGTCCGGCGCTGCATCCCATTATTCCGGTTGATCTCTGGTGACTTGTCCCACATACCTGACTTATCAGCCGAATTGGTTGCGCTTGCCACATCGGTACTCATGGTGACCGGAGTGGCTTGGATTGCTCCCCTTTTTCTCTTCATCAAACGCTCAGAGAAGGCGCTTCGGGAATCGGAGGAGAAGTATCGCTCATTGGTGGAGTTTACCGAAGATTCCGTATATCTAGTAGACAGGAATTGCCGGTATCTGTTCATGAACGAAAAATGTCTATCAAGACTTCGCCTGCCGATAGATAAAGTCATAGGTAGAAAATACGGTGAGTTCCATTCGCCGGAAGAAGAGAAGGAGTTTGCTAAGAAGGTCGAAGAGGTATTCGAAACTGGCAAGTCCCTCCAGTATGAACATAGAAGCCTCAGAGACGGTAGATATTTCCTCAGGACGTTAAGCCCTGTTAAAGAACCTGATGGAAGGACAACGGCCGTAACTGTGATTTCAAAAGACATCACCGAGCGCAAAAAGGCGGAGCAACAACTCGCCTTTATGGCCACCCACGATCCGCTGACCGGCCTGCCCAACCGAATACTGTTCAATGACCGTCTCACGCTGGCGCTCGCTCAAGCACAGCGTAACCGACAAAAGCTGGTCGTGATGTTTCTCGACCTGGATCGATTCAAGGACATCAATGATAAGCTGGGGCACAACGTAGGGGACAAGCTGCTGCAAGCTGTTGGCGATCGACTAAAAAGCCTTCTGCGCAAGAGCGATACTGTTGCCCGCATGGGGGGCGACGAATTTTTGCTGTTGTTACCAGAAATAGCCCGGATGGAAGATTCGTCTAAGGTTGCTCGCAAGGTTCTGGAAGCCTTTCATGAACCCTTTGTGTTTAATGGCCACGGACTCCGTATTACCACCAGCATTGGGGTTGCCATCTTTCCCAATGATGGTGAAGATGGTGATATCTTAATGAAGAATGCCGATATCGCCATGTACCGTGCCAAGGAACAGGGCCGTGACAACTACCAACGCTACACTCCGGCTATGAACGCTGAGGCCTTGAATTGAGTGGTAATGGTTATTTAGGCCCTCATTAGGGTTTAGGGAAAAAAGAATGAAAGTTGCTGCCAAAAAGATAAACAAACGTAGGCAAGGCACCATAGGGGACATCTCCGAACGCCTGTCTGCCGAACAGGCAGGCAAGCGGGCTGATGATGCATTGTTGAATGCCGAAGAAGAGTTAAAAGCGATTTTTGACGGTGTCAAAGACGGCATAGCTTTACTTGATATTACGGGTAAGGTCATCAAAATTAACAAAAGGGTAGTAGAGGTCGGAGGGTATACCGAAGAAGAGATTGTTGGAAAACGACTTAAACTTTTAAAGATGTTCACTCCCCCAAGCATTGCAAAGATGCTCTCTGTTTTTGCCAAGACAATTTCAGGTCAACAGGTTCCCCCTTTTGAAGTGGAAGTTTATACCAAAAATGGTGAAAAGCTGAACCTTGAAATTCACGGTTCTCTTTTTAAAAAAGGAGAAAAGGTTGTGGGAGTTGTTGCGATTACGAGAGACATCACCGAGCGCAAGAAGGCAGAAGAGGAACTTAGGGAATCTGAGGAGAAACTTCAATACCTAATTAACAATACGCAGGATATTATTTTCCATATGGACTTGGAAGGGAACTATATCTTTGGGAATAAAGCTGCTGAATGGATAACGGGCTATCCTCTTGATAAATTACTCAAAATGAATATGAGTGAGTTGATAGCGCCAGAATATCAACGATTCGTGTTCGGACAAATGAAGGAGAGAATCGCAGTTAAGTCTTTAAGACAACCGTTTGACTTTGAAATCGTGCATAAAGATGGCCATAGAGTTACATTGGAATTAACCGCCACCGGGATTCATGACAGAAATGGAGAATTGATAGGTGTTCAGGGCATTGCTCGTGACATCACCGACCGCAAGCGGGCCGAGGAGGCGCTTAAGGAGTCTGAAGAAAGATACCGGACGCTAGTGGAGAGTTCTACTGATGCCATCTTGATAATGGATAAGGAAAGGAATGTACTCACCTGCAATCAGGCCTTCCTCCATCTATTTGGCTATAAGAAAAGAGAAATTGAAGGTAAATCAATAAGGATCATCCATCGATCAGATAAAAGCTTCCGTGCTTTTGGAGACAGTGCCTATCCAGTAATTGAGAGGGTTGGTTCCTTCAGGGGAGAGTGGGAGTTTGTCCGTCAGGATGGCACAATCTTTCCTGTGGAGACGGTCACATCGGCCATAAAATCACCTGATGGATCGATAAGGGGTTATATAGCCACCATCAGGGATATTACCGAGCGCAGACAAGCTGAACACGAACTGCAGAAGAGTGAGAGAAGGTTTAAAGATATCGTAGAGAATGCTTTGGAGTGGATTTGGGAGGTCGACACTAAAGGAAAATACACTTACGCGAGTCCTGTTGTCGAGAAAATTCTAGGGTATAAGCCTAAGGAAATACTTAAAAAACATTTTTATGACCTATTCCCTCCTGAAGATCGGGAAGAACTGAAGAAGGCGGCCTTTGAGGTGTTCGCCAAAAAGCAGCCTTTCCGTGAATTCATGAACCGGAACGTGCGCAAGGACGGCAAAATAGTCTGGCTCTCGACGAGCGGAGTTCCCATGCTCGATGAGAAAGGAAACCTTCTTGGATACAGAGGCGCAGACATTGACATCACCGAGCGCAAGCGGGCCGAGGAAGCGCTGCAAGAGAGTGAGGAGAGATACCGTACCCTCTTCGAGCAGTCCAGGGACGCGATCTATATTACCACCCGAGAGGGCAAGTTCATTGACGCCAACCAATCTATGTTGGATCTGTTTGGCTATACCAGAGAAGAGATGACAGGATTGAACGCACGACAAATATATTTTGATCCTAAAGACGGACGCAGGTTTCAGAAGGAGATAGAACAAAAGGGATTTGTTAGGGACTACGAGGTAAAGTTACGTAAGAAGGATGGGACAGAGATGGACTGCCTGTTCAATGTGGGTGTACGGCGGGCCAATGATGGAAGCGTTCTGACATACCAGGGTATCATCCGGGACATCACCGAGCGCAAGCGGATCGAGGAGGCCATTGTACGGGCCAAGCGGGAGTGGGAGTCCACCTTTGACACCATTGAGGAGATAATCTTTTTGACCGATGCCGAGGAGCGGATCAAGAGGGTCAATTGGGCCATGGCAAGAAAGATCGGAGTCGAACCGAGAGACCTCATCGGGAAAAGTTGTCAGGAAGCCCTCTCTTGTAGTCATGCCGGAACAGAACGTTGTCACCTCTGGAGAATTAAGATGAAAAAGGCCCTTACCCCATGCGAGCTTGAATTTCCCTCTCTGGGCATCTGGGCAAGGGCCACGGCCTATCCCTCATATGCTTCCGATGGCAAACTCGATTATATAGTCCACATTTATCGGGACATCACCGAAGAGAAAGAGGCTGAGGAGGCCCTTCGGAAGACAGAGGAGCGTCTGCGCATCATCTTGCAGGGGGCCAGCGATGGCTTTACCTATGTGGACCGGAATGGGGTTATCCGCTTTGTCAACGATAGGATGAAGGAGATCCTCGCGGATCCACATCCTGAGGGAAAACCCATCAGTGCATTTTATGATGAAGAGAACCAAAAGATCTTGGCCCGACACCTTAAACAGAGGTGGAAGGGGAAGGGGACCGTCTATGAGACCGTGCTGACGGACTTGACAGGCCAGAAACACTATTTGCTGGTGAGCGGCACCCCCTCCCGCAATAAGGATAATGTTATTCAGGGGGCCTTCGGCATCTATCAAGATATGACCCAGGAGAAAGAGACTCAAAAGGCCTTATTGGAGTATGAAGAGGCATTGAATAGGAGCTTCTTCGGCACTGCTGAGGCCTTATCAAAGGTCATTGAGAATAGGGATCCCTATACCAGCGGTCATTCGGCCGGGGTGGCAAGACTCGCGACGGCCATGGCCCGCATGATGGGGTTTCCCGAAGAGGAGGTCACGGGGATCTATATATCTGGCATCCTCCATGATATCGGCAAAATGGCCGTACCAGTGGAGATCTTGGTCAAGCCCGGGAGGCTCACTGAACTGGAGATGACCATGATACGGATGCACCCTCAAGAGGGTTACGATATCCTCAAGGAGATCGATTTCCCCTGGCCAGTGTCCCAGATCACCCTCCAACACCATGAGCGGATGGATGGCTCGGGCTATCCGCAGGGTTTGAAAGGGGAGGAGATCACCCTTGAGGCCCGTATCATGGCAGTGGCCGATGTAGTGGATGCGATGACCCACCATCGTCCCTACCGTCCTGCCTTTAGCCTGGAAGAGACCATGGAGGAACTCAGCCAGGGGAGGGGAAGGCTATACGACCCGCAAGTGGTAGATGTCTGTTTGAAGGTATTGGAGAAAGGCCAACCCCTGTCACCTCAGAGTATTCGATGAGCTCTACCTCGCCAAAATTTCGCAGTGGCTCCAGGAAGTCCTCGGCCCTGCCCACTACTACAATGATGAGGTCTTCTGGATGGAGATAGGTGCAGGCCAGCTTGTTGACCTCCTCTAGGGTGACCTGCTTGATGGCCTCCTGGTAACAGGAGAGATAATCGAAGGGGATATCGTAAAGCTCCAGTTCCAGGATCTCCTTGGCCATCTGCCCAGGGGTCTCCAACTTCAAGGGGAAGCTCCCCATGAAATAGTTCTTCGCTTCCTCAAGCTCCTGGGCCCTTGTCCCCTCCTTGATAAACTCCCCCATCATCTTTAGGATCTCCTCTATTACTGACAGGGTATTGGCTGTCGGGGTAAAGGTGGAGATGATAAAGGGCCCATCTATGCGGCCGGCCTTAAATGAGCTTGTGACACCATAGGTGTATCCCTTCTCGGCCCTTATCCGCTGCATTAGCCGGGAGGAGAATCCCCCCCCACCGAAGATATAGTTCATCACCTTGAAAGGGATATAATCTTCATCTTTTCTATTGATCCCCAGCAGGCCCAGCCTTATCTGACTCTGGGTAAGGTCAGGACGGTCCACCACGATTATCCTCCTCCCCTGGGGTCTTGCAGGTGTTGGTATCTGATCGTCAACCCCCCCCTCGGCCTTCCACCCCCCAAAGAGGCCCTCGGCCTCCTTTGATATCTCCTCTGGGCTGATATCGCCGACCACCAGCAGTACAGTATCTCCAGGGGAATAACGACGGAGATAAAAAGACCTGGGGTCTCCTTCCTCCAAACCCTGGAGGGAGGGGATGGTACCGTAGGTGGGATGTGCATAAGGGGTCCCTACTAGGAGGTGCTGGATGATCATTTCGTCGGCGATGACCTCTGTCTGGTCCCGCTGTTGGATCAAGCGGGAGATCCTCCTCTGCTGGGATTGCCCCATCTCCTGCTGCGAAAAGGCGGGCCTCAGGAGCATATCGCCCAACAAGTCCATCAAAGTAGTAAAATCCCCTGATAGCCCCAAGGTCTCCAAAAAAGAGGCGTCCCAACCAGAACTGGCGGAATACCTCGCCCCCAACCTTTCCATCTCCAGGGCCAGCCCCTGGCTGTCCCTCCCCTTTGTGCCGAGGGTCAACATCTCGGCGGTAAGGTCAGCCAGACCCTCTTTTCCCTCGGGATCCCTCTCAGCCCCCCTCTTTATCATCAATGTGATATGGACCAAAGGTAACCTGCGATATTCCAAGCTCATCACCGTTAGGCCATTGGGGAGACGCAACTTTTTTATGTTCGATTCTTGCAAAGGAAACACTTTTCGTTCCTATTCAAAATGAAGGGTTCTAGGATTCCAGGATTCAAGGGCTTGCGGCGAACTCCCTTCGGTCTGAGCGTTCGACTGAGCTCACGCCGAAGTCTCAGGGTCGAAGACAGCCGAGCGATTCGAGTATATTTCACTTGACCACTGGAATCCTTGACCCCTTGAATCCTTGATCCCTTGAATCCTTTCAATACCACCAACTAAATTGGAGAAGAGCAACATCCTCTATTCCACCGCCCCTAAGAGTTCGTTCTCCTCCGGGGTAATGGGTTCCAATGTGACAACCGTCCTGTTATCCTCCTTCAGATATCTCTGGGCCACCCTCTGGACATCTTCCTTAGTTACTCCTTTATACTCTTTTAGCAAGTTGTTGACCATCCCCCAGCCCCCTGCCTTTATCTCATAGAGCCCCCCTGCCAAACCCCTGAAAAAGATGGACTGCAGCCCCATGATGAAAGAGGCCTCCAGCCCCCTTTTGGCCTTGGCGAGCTCCTCTTCCTCAAATTCCCCATTTTTTATCTCTTCGATGGCCCCCCATATCTCTTTCTCCAAGGCCTCTATCTCCACTCCAGGCGCCGCTATGGCATATACCTGCAGCAGTCCCGGATCCATGGGCCAAAAGGGTGGGGGCTCTGCCTCCACCTTGGCCTCCACGGCCTTGCCGGTCTTGACAAAGCGCAGATAAAAACGGGAAGATCTCCCATAGGAGAGGATATTACTGAGGGCGAGCAAGGGGAAGATGTCGGGGTCTTTGATCCCAGGGACGTGAAACCCGGCGAAAAAGGCCTCCAGCTGAGATACCTTTTTGTATATGGAGCGCCTCTCCCCCCTCTGGGGCCTCTCCTGAGCTGGGACTTGCTCCAAAGGGGCTTGGGGTTTGAGATGGCCGTAGTACTTATCGACCAAGGTCAAGGCCTCTTCTCTTAGAAAATCACCGATGATGACCACCACTGCGTTATTGGGGGCATACCCCCTTCGGTAATATTGCAGGCAGTCATCCAAGGTCAATCGCCTAAGGTCGTGATCCCAGCCGATCACCGGCCATTGATAGGGGTGTAGGTCAAAGGCGATGGCGAAGAGTTGCTCTATTAGGAGACCAAAGGGGGAGTTGACGCTCCGCAACTTTCGCTCACTTCTGACTACCTCCCTCTCAGCATCCAGGTTTTCTTGGGTTAGGCGGAGGTTTTCAAGCCTCTCGGCCTCCAACTTGATGGCCAGCTCCAATTTATCGGCGGGGAGGTTTTCGAAATAGGTGGTGTTATCCACAGTGGTGAAGGCATTGAGGGTCCCACCATTGGCCTGAATGATGCGCGCGAACTCTTCGGGACCTAACTCCTTGGAGCCTCTGAACATCATGTGTTCAAAGAGATGGGAGATGCCGGTGATCCCGGTCTTCTCGTTCCTGGAACCTGTGGCAAAGTGTATTTGGTAGGATACGATCGGATGAGATGGATCCTCCAGGGTCAAGATCTTCAAACCGTTCGCCAGATGGTCCAGCTGAAAGTCCAAGCTGAGATCTCGCATAACGTCCTCAAAAGTATCATTAACCCCTTGCTGTGTCAACGGATCCTGGGTTTGGAGATTTTTAGCCGAATGCCCCCTTGTCGGTGATGAGGATGGAGGGTGCATTTTTATGAACTCTAAAATAGGCATTATTTCATCCAAACAGTGTAGCCCCTCCCAAACTCCCCTTTTTGGGAAAAATGGGGAAGGTCCTGTAAGTACTTGACAACAATATATGGGTATGTTATAGATTGTGAAATTAGTAACAAACTACCGACAAGCAAACACGATATCTAGTAGTTGTAGTTTTCATAAGATAGAGAGGAGGAGGAAAATGGCTGAACAAGTAAAAAATCGTGGTTGGTCTGTCACCTTTGCCGGTACAGGAATTAACCTTGCCTTGGGGATCCTCTATACCTGGAGTATTTTTAAAGGTGCAATCAAAGAGTCCATCGATTCAGGTGCAGAAGGGGGCTTCCAGTGGGATATTGCATCCCTTAATGACCCCTACGCTGTATGCTGCCTTGTATTCGCCTTTCTGATGATTCTTGGTGGAAAGATCCAGGATAAAATTGGCCCCAGGACAACAGCATTGATGGGTGGCATTATGGTCGGCCTGGGCTTTATCTTGATATCTCAGTCTACAAGCTATATCATCTGGATCCTTGGGTTTGGTCTTCTAGTGGGCACCGGTATAGCTTTCGCTTACGCCTCCGCTACCCCACCTGCCCTTAAGTGGTTTCCCCCAGAGAAAACAGGCCTGATTGCCGGATTGGTCGTTGCTGGTTTTGGTCTTGCATCCGTCTACATTGCACCCCTGTCAAATTACCTCCTTGGAGTTTGGGGGCTACAAAATACGATGATGTTTTTTGGAATTGCCTTCCTTATTGTCGTGGGTGGACTCTCAATGATTCTCATCAATCCCCCTCCAGGCTATGTGCCGAAAGGCGCAAACCCAAGTAGCGGCAAAGTAGCAAAAAAGGTTTCGGTTCAGAACGAGTACACCCCTTTACAGATGATGACGACCCCTACATTTTATATGTTGTGGTTTGCCTATTTTATTGGGGCAGGTGCCGGGCTGATGGTAATTGCAAGTGTTGCCGGGATGGCGAAAAAGAGCATGGGGGAGTTGGCGTTTCTGGTTGTTGCCATTTTGGCAATTGGAAACGCCGGTGGGCGTGTTATAGCTGGAATTCTCTCGGATAAAATCGGTCGTACTCTTACCCTTTTCATTATGCTCACTTTTCAAGCCGTATTGATGTTTGCTGCCATACCTATTATGGGCATGGGTGTTGAGAAATCAGCTGTCGTCATGCTCATTTTGCTGACTACCTTTATCGGTTTCAATTATGGAACAAATCTGTCCCTCTTCCCCTCAGCCACAAAGGATCTCTGGGGACTAAAAAACTTTGGCATCAACTATGGAATAGTTTTTACCGCCTGGGGTGTTGGTGGGTTTGTTATGGGTCGTTTATCCCAGATGCTAAAGGCCAGTACCGGCAGTTTTAACTCCTCTTTCATAACAGCCGGTATAATGCTCCTTGTTGGGGCTGCCCTTGCCTTGATATTGGGAGCCAGAATGTCTGCGGCTAAAACTAAAAAGTAGGGGGCCATAGAGGTTATGTCTCAACGAGGTCAAGCATTGACAAGCAAGAGCAAAAGCAATATCTTTCACAAAAACAATATGTTAGAACAGTAAAGGAGGTTTTGGTAATGGCGGAAGAAAAGAGCAAAGGAATGAAAACGATGTTGGAGGAAACACGTGTATTTCCTCCGCCTAAAGGGATTGTTGACCGGGCGTATATCAAGAGCATGGATGAGTACAAAAAGATGTACCAACGGTCCCTTGACGATCCGGAGGGGTTCTGGGCGGAGCAGGCGGAAATGCTCGACTGGTACAAGAAGTGGGATAAGGTCTGGGAATGGAGTTTCGATACGTTGGACATTCAGTGGTTCAAGGGAGGGAAACTCAACATTGCCTATAACTGTCTCGATCGACACCTCGAGAAGCGTGGTGACAAAGTCGCTCTCATTTTTCAGGGTGAACCCTTGGATGACAGCAAGACCTATACCTACAAGGAACTCTACGAAGAGGTCTGCAAATTCGCCAACGTCCTCAAGAAGGATGGGGTCAAGAAGGGAGATCGGGTCTCCATCTATCTGCCGATGATTCCGGAGCTCCCCATTGCAATGCTGGCCTGTGCACGCATCGGCGCTATCCACAGCGTAGTGTTTGGAGGGTTCAGTGCCGAGGCCCTGAGGGACCGGGTGCAGGATTGCGAATCACGGGTCCTCATTACATGTGACGGCTACTGGAGAAGTGGTAAGACCGTCAACAGCAAGGCCAGCGCCGATAAGGCCATGGAAGAATGCCCCATGGTGGAGACGGCAATAGTTGTCAACCGGATGGGGATCGATGTGCCCATGAAGGAAGGCAGAGATGTGTGGTGGCACGAGGAAATGGCAAAAGATGACATCACTCCTGTCTGCGAACCCGAGCAGATGGATGCTGAGGATGTGCTTTTTATTCTGTACACCAGTGGAAGCACGGGCAAGCCGAAAGGGGTCGTCCACACGACAGCAGGATATCTTCTTTACTGCGTGTCAACCCTTAAGTATTGTTTCGACATCAAGGAAGAAGACGTATGGTACTGTACCGCTGACATCGGATGGGTCACCGGGCACAGCTACATCGTCTATGGACCGCTCGCCTTGGGTACGACCAGCCTGGAATTCGAGAGTGTTCCGACCTACCCCGAACCCGACAGGTTCTGGGAAATCGTTGAGCGGTGGAAGGTCACCCAGTTCTACACCGCACCTACCGCCATACGGGCCCTGATGAGAGAGGGGGAGGAATGGACGAAAAAGAGAGATATGTCCTCTCTCAAGATCCTCGGCTCCGTGGGCGAGCCCATCAACCCCGAGGCATGGATCTGGTACTACAAAAATGTAGGAAAGGAAAAGTGCCCGATCATCGATACCTGGTGGCAGACCGAGACCGGTGGATTCCTTATCACTCCGTTGCCCGTAACACCGCTGAAGCCCGGATCAGCTACCTTCCCGTTCTTCGGTGTAGAGACGAAAATCCTCAGAGAAGATGGCTCCGAGTGTGAAGCCGATGAGGGTGGTTCCCTGTGCATAGCAAGGCCGTGGCCGGGGATGCTGCGTGGTTTCTGGAATGATCCTGACAAGCAGCGCTTCAGAGAGACCTACTTCAGCATGTTCAAGGGCTACTACTTCTCCGGTGATGGTTGCAGGCGCGATGTCGACGGCTACCACTGGCTCCTGGGCCGGATCGACGACGTCATCAATGTCTCAGGGCATAGAATCGGCACTGCTGAGGTCGAGAGTGCCCTGGTTGCCCATGATAAAGTTGCTGAAGCGGCAGTCATCGGCTATCCGCATGAGATTAAGGGGCAGGGTATCTACGCCTTTGTGACGTTGAAAACCGGTGTTCAGAAGAGCGATGACCTCCTCAAGGAACTCCGTACCCATGTGAGGACGATCATTGGACCGATAGCCACACCCGACAAGCTTCAGTTTGCCGACGGTCTGCCCAAGACACGGAGCGGAAAGATCATGAGGCGAATCCTGCGCAAGATTGCCGAGGGCGCCATTGATGAGCTGGGCGATACCTCTACCCTGGCTGACCCCTCAGTGGTCGATAACCTCGTCGCAGGAAGGAAGTAAGAATGCAATAACCGTGGAGGGGGTTTCAACCCCCTCCTTCTTCCTCCTTTTAAATCATAGAATCTTTCTTGACACGTGGCAAAGAAACCTTTGCCACCTCCTCTAGCCAAACAGGGCATAACTGATCCTGTTTCTCCAAAGGCGGTCTCTAAGAGAAAAACAGGGAAACCCGAAGATACTTAAGGACTCTAGCTTCTCATTAAGGTGTCATCCCCTCATCCCAATCCCAAAGTGAGTTCTTGCCGTGTCCCAGGTACAGGGTCTTTCTTTCAGTTGACAAAGCATCGCAGAAAGATTAAAATATAAACAAGAAATGTCATATTTTTTGTGGTGATTTATCTCAATCGTGGAAAAGACAGGGATCGTGAGGCATCGTCTTTATCTGGAGCACAGAACGGGGATCTTGCACCCAGAGAGTCCGCAGCGGCTTCAGTCTATTTATAATATGTTAGATAATAAGGACTTTGGTGATACACTGGTGAATATTGAGCCCCGATATGCGACATTGGAGGAACTCCTCTGGGTCCACGACTCCCGTTATGTGGACCGTATATTGGACAGTGCGGAGAAGGCCCAGGTCAGGTTTGACCCTGACACGGTAACCTCACCCAAGACATACAAGGCTGCCTGGTTAGCAGCAGGGGGGGTGATGGAGGCTGTCAGAGGTGTTTTGACGGGAGAAGTACGCAATGCCTTTGCCCTTATCAGGCCCCCAGGCCATCACGCTGAGAGGGATCGGGCCATGGGGTTCTGTATATTTAACAACGAGGCCATCGCAGCGAAGTATGCCTTGAAGGCTCACGGATTGGAGAAGGTGTTGATCGTCGACTGGGACCTCCACCACGGCAATGGCATCCAGCACATCTTCTATGAGGATCCCCATGTCCTCTATTTTTCCGTTCACCGCCACCCGTTTTATCCCTGGGGTGGAGGGGTACAAGAGGTGGGAGAGGGGGAAGGTGAGGGTTACACTGTAAATATCCCCCTGGAGGCCGGTTGTTCTGACGCGTGTTACGGCAATGTCTTCCGCCACCTCCTTTCGCCCATTGCCCGACAGTATAGACCGGAGTTACTATTAGTGGCCGCTGGGTTCGACATTCATTATAGCGATCCTATTAGATCGATGAATGTCACCACAGAAGGTTTTGCCAGGATGACCGCCCTTCTGATGGAGATGGCCGCTGACCTTTGTGAGGGGAGGCTGGTCATCATTTTGGAGGGGGGATACAACCCCCAGGCCCTGCGGGACTCGGTGGAGATGGTCCTTTGGGAACTGACCGACAGTTCAATGATCAATAAGGGGGAGATGCAGCAGGTGGAAGAGGCCCAATACGAGGAGATAGCCGAGGCCATTCAGCGGGTCAAGGGGGTTCAAAGTCGTTATTGGAATCTTTAGGCCAGGAGGGTGGAGAGATGCTTTTATTGATCCTTGGGGAACATGAGATGCGGAGTTGGAAGGAGATCAAGGAGAAGGCGGGGAGGGTATTCAGCCATCCGCCCCTGGGCGTACGGGTACTACATCAATATGTCACCCTGAGCGGGGATCTTACTTTCACCATCATCGAGGCCGAGGAGGCCGAGGAGGTGGCGAAGTTGATGGCGGAGCTCTCAGGCTTGTCCAAGTACGAGGTATACCCCATCTATGAGGTCGAAGAGGGAGAAAAGGTGGAGACGGGAGAGGGATACTTTGATCCCATGCATGGCCCCATTTAATTTCTAGGAGGTTGATGATGGAAAACATTCTCCCCCCTGCTAACCCGGAGGCCAATCTACAGGATTACAGCGAGGTATATCAATCCTTCGACTGGAAGGAGGTGGAGCAGGAGTTCAGTTGGCACCGTACTAAAAAGGTAAATATCGCCTATGAGGCCATCGATCGACATGCGGATGATCCAGCCCGCAGTCACAGGTTCTGTCTGATCTATGAGGATAAGAACAGGAGGGAGAGGATAACATACCATCAGATGAGGGACCTCTCCAATAAATTCGCCAACGTCCTCAATAAGCTGGGGGTGGAGAAGGGGGACAGGGTCTTCATATTTCTCCCTCGCTGTCCCGAGTATTACATCGCCATGGTCGGTTGTGCCAAGGTCGGTGCCATCTTCGGACCCCTATTTGAGGCCTTAATGGAGGTGGCAGTCAGGGAGAGATTGAGGGACAGCGGGGCCAAGGTACTGGTGACCACCCCCAAAATGGCTGCCCGGGTACCCTTCAGCGAACTACCAGACCTTCAACACATCATCCTGGTGGGGGCAGGGAACATCGTGCTTAGGCCTGGTGAGGTGAGTTGGGAGGAGGAGATGTCCTGCGCCCCCTATGACTTCGATATAGAATGGGTGGACCTGGAAGACCCCCTCTACCTGATCTACACCTCCGGCTCCACCGGGAATCCCAAGGGGGTCCTCCACGTCCATAAAGACATGGTCGGGTACCTGATCACGGCCCGATGGGTGCTGGATCTCAGGGATGACGATGTCCTTTGGACCACTGCGGAACCAGGTTGGATTACAGGGACGGTATATGGGGCCTTTGCCCCCTGGCTCTGTGGTGTGGACAACTTTGTCCGGGGGGGGAGGTTTGAGCTAGAAGCTTGGTGCCGTTCGATTGAGTCCCATCGGGTAACGGTCTTGTACACCGCCCCCACCGTCTTCCGGAGGCTGATGAAGAAGGAAAAGGAAATAATAAATAGGTGTAATCTACGCAGCCTGCGGCATATCCTCAGTGTGGGGGAACCCTTGCCCCCGGATGTCGTCTATTGGGCCAGGAGGGTCTTTGGAATCCCTATTCATGACACCTGGTGGATGACCGAGACGGGAATGATCATGATCGCCAACTACCCCAGTATGCCGGTTAAGCCAGGTTCCATCGGGAAGCCCTTGCCCGGTATTGCGGCAAGCGTGATCAATCCTCAGGGAAAGGAAGCCCCCCCCCTGACTTTAGGGGAGCTGGCCATAAAGGAGGGGTGGCCGGCCATGATGAGGGGGATCTGGCGGGACGAGAAGAGGTATCGGGAATATTTCCCCTTTGAACTCTGGTATATCTCTGGGGATACTGCCTATGTGGATGAGGACGGTTATTTCTACTTTCAGGGGAGGGACGATGACCTGATCAAGGTGGCCGGAGTGATGGTGGGCCCCCCCGAGGTGGAGGAAGCCCTGCAGGGGCACCCGGCGGTGGCCGATGCCGGGGTCATCGGCAAACCCGACCCTTTAAAGGGGAGTGTGATCAAGGCCTTTATCTCACTGAACCCAGGTTTTTCTCCCTCCGAAGGACTAAAGGAGGAGATAATAGAGTTCATGAAGAAGTACTTCTCCCCTCGTATAGTTCCCAAGGAGATAGAGTTTCGCCCCGAGATCCCCAGATCAGAGGAAGGGACGGTGATCAGGAGGGTGCTGAAGGCATGGGAGTTGGGGCTTCCTGCCTAAAGATTGAGGATCATTGCGATCTCGTCGCAGTTGGGGAACTTGACACACCTGATACAATCAGCCCAGATCTTATGAGGCAGGGTGGATTTGTCCACCACCTGGAAGCCGGCCCGTTCGAAATAAGGGGGGATATAGGTGAGGAGAAAGACCCGTGAGACACCAAGTTGCCTCGCCTCCTCGAGACATGCCTTGACCAATTTTCCCCCTATACCCCTTTCCCTCGCCTCCTCCGCCACGGCAAGAGAGCGAATCTCCGCCAGGTCCTCCCAGCAGATATGCAAGGCGCACACACCCCCTATGTGATGGTCTTCCCCCTCAAAGATGTAGAAGTCGCGCAGGTTATCATAGATCTCACTCAGAGAGCGAGGGAGAAGCTTTCCCTCCTTGGCGAAGTGATTTATCAACCTTTGGACCTCTTCGGCATCAGAGATCTTGGCCTTGCGGATCAACTTTCCTCCCTCCTCGCCTTTTGCAACATCTCATGTGCATGGGACCGTGTAGTAGAGGTGATTCCCTTCCCGCCTAACATCCTGGCGACCTCCTCCACCACCATCTCACCCTGGAGCCTCTCCACAGAGGTAATTGTCCTCCCCTCTATCTCCCTTTTGATCACCCGGTAATGGACCTGGCCGAAGGAGGCGATCTGGGGCAGATGGGTCACACAGAGGATCTGATGATAGCGGGCCAGCTCCCGCAACTTGCTACCCACCACCTCCGCAGTCTCCCCCCCTATCCCTGCATCCACCTCATCGAAGACCAAGGTCTGGTCCTCTCCCTCCTTGGTCAATATCTTCTTTATGGCCAACATGATACGAGACAGTTCTCCACCTGAGGCGATCTTAGACAAGGGCCGGGGTTCCTCCCCTATATTGGGGGAGATGAGAAACTCTATTTCCTCCCCTCCCCTAGGTCCGATGACCGCCCCTTCCATCACTAAAGAATCTCCCACCGAGGACACCTCCTTCATCTCCACCTCAAAGGTCGTCCTCTTCATCTCCAAGGTGGCCAGCTCAGCCTCAATCTCCTTCTTTAACTGGCGCGCCGCTTCCTTGCGCCCCACAGACAGCTTTTGGGCCAATTCCCGGGCCTCCCCCTCGCCTTCCTTCTTCTTTCTCTCCAGTTGCGCTATCTCCGCTTCCAGATCGGCGGTTCCCTGCAATCCTCGTTCGATCTGATCCTTATAGGAGAGGATTTCCTCCACCGAGGAGGCTTTATACTTCCTCTTCAGGCTTTGAATCTGCTCGAACCTCAATTCTGTCTCCTCCAGGCGGTTCGGGTCCAGATCGATCTTACTAATATACCCTTTGAGCTCCCCTGACGCCTCCTCCAGTTGTAGCAGGGCAGAGGAGATGATCCCTTTGAGGGGAGAGAGGGAGGGGTCTAGCTCAGTGAGGGTCTCCAGATCTTTTTCGACCTTGCCCAATCTTTCTACAACAGACTCCTCATCGGAGTACAATATTCGCTCACACGCCTCTGCCAGCTGAATCAACCTTTGGGCGTTTTTCAGGAGGTGCCGCTCCCTTTTCAATTCCTCCTCTTCCCCTGGCCTTAAGGTGGCGCCCTCGATCTCCTTGGCTTGAAAGGCCCACAATTCCCTCTCCCTTTCCCCCCTTTCTTGCTGTGCCCTCAGCTCCCGAAGGCGTTTATCCAGCCCTTTGATCTCCCTGTACGCCCTCTGGAATTCGGACCGCAGCACAAGGAGCCCCCCGAACTCATCCAAGATATCCAGGTGGTTTTCCACCCTTCTCAGGACCTGGTGTTGATGCTGGCCGTAGATGTTCAGGAGCTCCTCACCGATAAGAGAGGCCATCTGCAGGGTGGCGAGTTGGCCGTTGATATAAATTTTGCTTTTGTCCTTCTTGAACAGCATCCTCTTTATCACGAGGTTGTCCTCCGCCTCTATACCTTTCTCCCGCAGCCATTGACGGATCTTAGGGTTGACGGAGATGTCAAAGAGGGCCTCCACCAGGCCTTCTTGTTCGTGAGATCTGATGACGTCATCCTTGACCCTATCCCCCAAGATGAGGTTGAGGGCATTGAGGATGATGGACTTGCCCGCTCCGGTCTCCCCGGTGAGGATGTTCAGGCCTTCCTTGAAGTCGATGCGCAGCTGATCGATGATGGCGAGATTTTCGATGTGCAGCTCCACCAACATCTCACCGCCTCCCTTAACGATTGGATACGATATCCCCTCCCCACATCAACTTGGTCCGCAGGACTTCGAAATAGCCCTTGGAAGGGGACTTGATGAGGGTGATGAACTCCTCCTCCTTCTTTACCTCCACCCTGTCATTTACCTCCATCTTGAACCCCACCTGACCATCCAGGGTGAGGAAGACCTCCTCTCCCTTGGAGCAGAGGGTTACCCTGATGGTGGCCTCCTCCGGGACGATGATGGGCCTGTTGGTCAGGGTGTGAGGGCAAATAGGGGTGATGATGATGCATTGGAGGGAGGGGTAGACGATGGGGCCGCCGGCTGACAGCGAATGCCCGGTAGAACCGGTGGGTGTAGAGATGATCAGGCCATCGGCTCGGAAGGTGGTAAGATATTCGTGATCTACACTGGTCTCCAATTCTATGATTCGGGCCAAGGCCCCCTTATTGATGACTACATCGTTAAGGACGGTGAACTCATCAATCACCTTCTCTTTGCGCCAGATGCGGGCCTTTAGGAGCATACGTTCATCGCTTTTATAATCACCCCGCAGAATGTTGTCCAACATGGGGTAGAGTTCGTCCAAGGTGATCGCGGTTAAAAACCCCAATCCCCCGAGGTTTACCCCGAGGATGGGAACTCGCCTCTTCTGGATCGTGCGGGCTGCAGCCAGCAGGGTTCCATCCCCTCCCAAGACCACCACCATGTCCACGGATAGGGGCATCTGTTCTTTGTCCAGCGAGGGGTGGCGGATGAATTTCGCCATCTCAGGATCGATGAAGCACTCTACCCGCTTGTCTTTTGACCATTCGATCAGGTCTTTGACTACCTTAAAGGCCTCAGGTTTGTTTCTTTTGGCTATAATTCCTATCCGCTCCATGACCTTTAGATATCACGCCCCCTGTCCTTTGTCAATGTCCGGAGCCCATTTGATAAACCTGGCATGCTAAGAAGGGGGTTGACAAAAAGGAGGTGGTGTTGTATAAGCGAAAATGAAAACCAGGGTCCATGAAGGATCTATAACTAGATTTTAGGAGCAGTTTTTCAATAAAAATAAAGGCCACGAAGGCCTTAGAACCTGCAGAAGCAGGGGGCCAAAGTGGTCTTTTTGTTTAAGGGTCTTAACTGATTCTGATAAGGAGGTAGCTATGAAAAGAAAAAGAATCGCAATTATGCTGGGTTTGGTAATGCTGTTAAGCACTGTTTTCGCTATGGTTGCCCTGGCACAGAAATCGATAGTTAATGATTATCCAGACTTAAAGCCTGTTGTCGACTTCGTTGGGGAAAAGAATTTATCGGTGCTGCATCTACTGGGGTTTAAAGCCTCAGCCGTGGCGATGAAAAAATTACCTTTTAGTAAAGGTGATCCTAACGTTCTGGTCTTCACAGATGCTGGGTATATAGCCAAAATTGGTAAATATACCACGGAAAAAGCCCTTGATGGAGTGATGATGACTACTGGCACTTCTCGGGGCAAAGGAAATCTAGTAAATGTGCATAAACCATATAATGTCCCGTTATGGTTCGCCTTTTTCCACAAAACAAGCAAAGATTGTATCTACCTTGAAGCCAAAAGCGATGTCCTCAAAATTTATCTGGACAGGGAGAAGAGGGGAAGAGTTGCCGCTTTAAGGGATTTCATGAAACTAAAGGACAAGGAAATCTTCGCCAAAATTGCCAAAGAGAATATCGATGCCGATAGGCTGCTCAGCAGCCCAGAATCATGGCAGAAGAAGATGATTGCCAGGGTATTTGGTGGAAACGAATTCAGCCTATTTACCATAGCCAATCTCTGGGTTATGGGTTTGCCGAATGACTTTCTCAAGGTAGCTGAGCTTCACGACCATATCTGCCCCGGACTGACAAGCGGCTATCTAATAGCCGAATACCTGAAAAAGAACCTTCCCTCCTCAGCTCCCAGGCATGAATATACCGTCATTGCAATTCCTCCCTGGTGCAAGGACGATGCCCTGATACAAATCTTTGAGACCAATGTTGGGCATAAGAGGCTGTTTGTAAAATGGCTAACCAAGGAGCAAAAGAAGAGACTTCCCAAAGAGGCAAAGAATGTGGCCAATATTGTCATTAGATGGAAGAGAGGAGCGAAAAAGGGGGAGGGATTGGTCGTGGCATTTGACTGGGATAAGGCATTCAAAGGAAGCGGAACAAAGAGGACGGACTTAAGGGCATTTGACACCTATAGATGGTGGTGGATGAGGCTAAAGATGGATGTGTGGATGATGGACTACCTGGATAGACCAGAGGCTTTGGTTTCAACTATAAAAAAGTTTGAGGTTAAGAGCCCTGCTGAAATTGAAAAACTCAAGGCTGCTGGAGTAAATCCTCTGGTCGAGCTTGGCATTATGCCAAGGCCTTAGGACAGTAAAAAAAGAGGCTGTTGAAGGGCCTCAATAAGAAAGGAGGTGGAGGAAGATGTGTGCACCGATTAGCGTAACAACAGGAGGAGCGACTGGCGGCTGTACTGGCATTTGCCGAGTGATGCCCCAAATCTTCGCCTCTTTGGGCATCATTGGCGTCCTGATGTGGAACTTCAGGGGGCTATTGATCAGGTGTCTGCCTTTTAGTAAGGCAGCTTAACAGTTGCTATTCCGCCCTTAAAAGGCTTGGTAAAAGATGATTGATAATTAAAGGGGAGTGGTGTATCCGAAGATTGATTAAAGCAAGGCATAACTGAATTATAGTGTTTAAGCCCTTTCGAAATACTAGAGGGTGTGTCAAAGTTAGTTGAAATTTAGGGTAGCGGCCCCTAAAATGGTAACAATTTTATTTTGTTAAAAACTTTTGAAAGGAGGGGCCGCTGATGAAGAGGGTATTACGA
>JAFDHG010000004.1 GCA_019308925.1 Deltaproteobacteria bacterium | reverse complement strand
GGGGACATCCTATATTGCCTCCTGTCAAGAGAAAAGTGGGAGATAAATAAAACTCATTAATATCAACATGATAGATAACGGCATCAAATTTTTAGCGCACCTCACCTCTCAGTTCTAACAGAATCTTAAGGTTCACTTCGGCGAGTCTCTCACCCCTGATGAATCCTGCACCTCATCGTTATCAGTATCCGGCATATCCCGCAAAAGCGGGATCACCCATCATCCCTTATCCAGGTTACACGATTCAGTGAGAGGCCCAGGATTGTCCCTCCCGAGGTCCTCACCGGCCTCAACGTTGTTGCTCGGGCTCTCTCGCCGAAAGGAAAAACCCCTTATTCTTTGTTTAGATGCTCAGGATCAAACGGCTCCTTCTTTTTCATCAGTGTCCAGGCAATAACCAAGAGCTTGGCAGCTAATTTTACCCGCATCTTGGTCTTGATACCTCGCTCCCGCTCACGACCTCGCAGCTTATTGGTGTAATAGATGATAAAATCCCGATTCTTCACCGAGGCGATCAATGCCGCCTGATACAAGGCATAGCGGAGATCGGGCTTGCCCTTCTTGGAAATAACCGGCACCGCAGCATCTGAGCGCTTCCCACTGCGATCGGCACTGAGGTCGAATCCAGCCATTTTAAGAACCTGTTGAGCGCTATCAAACCGAAAGGGATTGCCCAGAGCACCTAATACCTTAGAAGAGACATCAGGACCAAAGCCAGGAATCGTGAGCAGATACGGGTATTCAGGAAACTGATAACAGATACCCTTTATTTTGTCCTCAGTGGCCCTGATGGTCTCCTGGATGTGTCGTAACCCCTCCACCATCATCTTCGCCTCAAACCCCACCACCTCGCCTCCCTCACAGCCAACTGAGGCAGCCGCACTTTCCCAAATAGCCCACAACCGCCGTCGCTGTCGTATCCCCCTGTTATAAACAGTAACAAGACGAACAAACTCATCAAACCCTAACCCAGCAATGACTGATGGATCTAAACACCACCTCACAATAGCCAAACCCTCAGATGATGAGCGACCATACCATCCATCTAACTCCGGAAAATACTGCGCCACAAGATGATTCCTGATGCGTACCCGATACCCATGCTCCTGCCTCTTCAAGCGCCTCTTTAACGATAACAAATTCCTCAAATCCCGCAACGCCATAGATGGATATTCGTAAAAGAGACACTTGCCCTGAGAGACCAAATCCGCCACATTGGCCGAATCCTTTACATCATGCTTGTCCCAGCGACCATCCAGCAACTCCCGATTACGCTTCACCGCATTGCCAGAAACTAATACCACCTGATGACCACCCTTGATGAGATGCTCCCCCAAGGGCTTATGGTAGTTGGCCGTGGGCTCTAACCCAAACACTGCCTTCCTGAGACCATGCTGTACCTTGATTGCCTCTACCTGAATAAGCACTCTCTCAAACCCCTCCCTGGTGTTCTCAAAGACCAACCGCCTCAAAAGCGTCTTTCCCGTGGCCGTGCCAAAAAAGGCATTGTGCCGCTCCTTAGCCACATCAATCCCCACAATCAGATGTTCCCTCGATCCTCGAATCTCTTTCTTTAATTGACGAAACTCCCTCAGTCTGATATAGCTTCTTCCACTCACATCTTACCAGGAGGTTTCTTTTTGGCTAGATAGTAAATAAATTTTTTCTGTGCTATTATTACTCCTATACCCCTCTAATACTCTGATATATAACGTTGGTTCTCAGACGACTTTACCAACCAATTGAGAGGAGCCACTAACAACATCCGATAAGTTGTTTTAGGACCTACGTTCCCCCCTTTTATCCCCCGGGAACAGATAGTGAAACAGTATTGGTAGCGCAAGCAGAATCGCGGCCTCCATAGTTCTAGCCACTGCCTGACGGCCTTTGGTTCCACTCATTCCCTTTTCCTCCCAAGGGTCTGGCTGCACACGACTGGCTGCTGCTTAACAATGGAGATCACCTGCCTCTATGGAGCGCAGCGAATAGCTAGTCCTAGTTCAAGGCGTTGTTAGGTGGCGCCCTCTATCGCAGAGCTCTCAACCTCGAAGAAGATGCCACGACCTACACCGCAACACGCTCCGGACTCTGCGAAGAGGGCTGTGCCGGTATGATGCTTCCTACCTTCCCGGGTGATCTCCCAACCGATGACTAGGCAACGCTCGCCGACAGATACAAACCCGGACAACGCCACTGCAAGCTCGCCAAGGAGAATTATGCTCTGCGGTGTCTTAGGAAAAGCGAAGGAACCCGGGCAATCGAGAGCCGCCCACATGAACTCAGGCAAAACCCTACCGCGGCCATCGCATAGCGACTTGTCTGGTACCCAGGGACTCGCAACGAGTTCGCGGCCTGCGATCTTTCCGGGAAAGATCCTGAGGCCGTCGCCTACACCGCGCTTCGGACCGCACACAAAACATGAGGGAAACCAGTGGGAAGTAAAGCCTCGATATTCGCGGGAGGCAGCCTCAGCTTCCGAAGGGGGAGGTGCGTCGGGAACCTCAACCTGAACGTCTGCGGGCCATCCCTCAGCGATAATTGTGCCTCCGTGTAATAGCGAGACGCCGGCTTCGGTTCGCTGGACTCGGAGCTCGATACCTAAAGGCGTAGGAACCCGGAGCCGAACTGCCGCTGGGCCATCAATGAACTTCGCAAGGCGGCCGCAAACATAACCCCCGTTTCCGGAATCCGGGGGTCCGCAAAACCGCGGGTCAATGACTATCGTGTCATATCTCATCTCAAACCCTCATAATCTCCAGCAGTTACCTAACTTGTTAATAGATAGAAACTTTTCTATATATTACCTTTAGTATGTAATATTTTCCAGTTATTTTTACATTATTATCCAAAAGACGGAAATTATCCCCTCGTTTTTTCCATTTATAGATCATCTCTCTTGATGATATGGAAAGCAAACAGGTCCTCCTGTTCAAAACAAGCTCATCTGTTCTTCGCCTTCCTCCGGCTCCTTTGCCTCCTCGGGGAAGATGTTGATCTGGCCAAAGACCCCGTCGTAGCCTGGGATGATTTGCAGTTCACCCCTTCGTACGTGCATAATCCCTTCATAGACCTTGGGAGGGGCGATCTTTTTTATCTCCTCTGAGGGCAGATCGAGGAGGATGGCGAACTCTGACCCCCCCGCCTCAACCAGTCTCATGTACTCCCTCTCCACCCCTTTGGTCCCAGTACCTGTCCCCAGGGCCTCGGCGATGATCTCATCGAGAGGGATAAGGTGGATGGCAGGGATTGCCTTTGGAGGGATAAACCCCTCCTCCCTGTCAGCCAGCTCCTCTACCCGGTGCATCACCCCTACTGTCAGCCTCTGGCCGCAGACAGGACAGGTATACTCATGCTTCTTGGTTTCCTTGGGGGAGAGGCGGACATGGCAGTTGCGGTGCCCATCGTAGTGATATTTGCCCTCTTCAGGGAAAAACTCGATGGTGAAGAGCAAACCCAGTGGGTCCTTCTCCTTGATGACCCGGGTGATCTCATGGTACTCCAGGGGGCAGACAAAGGCATTGGCCTCTCGGCCGATCTTGTTAGGGGAGTGGGCGTCGGAATTGGAGATGAGGGTGATCCCATCGAGGGCGCTCAAACGCCAGTTCATCTGGGGGTCGGAGGATAACCCGGTCTCGATGGCGTAGATGTTTTTGGTCTCCTCTTCAAAACACTCCTCCAGGGAGTCGAAACCGGATTTAGCCCCAAGGAATCCGTACCAGGGAGTCCAGGCATGGGCAGGGACCAGGAGACAATCCTCGGAGATGTTGAGGATCATATTCACTAGGTCCTTTACCGGAAAGGTAAAGATGGGGCGGCCGTCGGACCCTAACTTCCCCAATCTCGCAAGGGTGTGGTTGATCCTCTCAGCCACCTCTATGCTGGGGGCGAAGATCAGCGTATGGATTCTGCGGCCCTTACCCCCCTGGGTGAAGATGTTGCTCACCTCCGTGATCAGGATGAACTTTGTCCACTTCTCCCCCTCCTTGAGGCGATAGATCCCCTCTGCGGCTGGCTCTAGCTTGGTCTTGATCTCGGCAAAGTAGGTGGGGTGGGTAAAGTCACCTGTTGCCATTAGTTGGATCCCCTTCCACCTCCCCCACTTGGCCAGCGTCTCCAAATCCATGTTGCGGCTGGTGGCCCTGCTGTACTTGGAGTGGATATGCAGGTCAGCGATAAACCGCGTCACAGGAATACCTCCCCTGGCACCACCCCCTGGGCCTTTATGACCCGCCAGCTCCCCCTGTCCTTTTTCAGGGTAATGACGACCCGGCACGGCTGCTGTGATCCACCCACAATATATCCCGTCTTATCCCGTCCTCGGGCCGTGGCCCAAGTACGGAGGGTTGCCTTCCCCCCTCCTTTTTCTGAGATCTCCACCTCCATCCCCTCCACATGGATGGCTATATCGTCAAACTCCTCAAATACCCAGTTGAAGAGGGCCCTTACCCCGAGATAGTTGAAACCATATTCATCCCGATAGTAACGGGAGACTTGAGCCATGACCCCCTGGAGGTCCTCTTTTTCGATGGCCGCCTTCCCCTGGTAGAGGGCCTTTCTGATCCTTTCTTCGTCGGAGACCAGAATGTACTTGAAGAGAACAAAGACACAGATGGCCGCTAGGATGACTAAAAGGATGAGCCTTTTTCGCCCCCTCATCATCCCTTCTTCCCCTTCCACCATCTTTTCAGCCGTTCGCGAATCTCCTGCTCATACCCCCTTTCCGTGGGGCGGTAATATCTGCGTCCTTTCAGGGATTCTGGGAAATAGTCTTCCTCGACAAAACCTTCGGGGAAGTGGTGGGGGTAGCGATACCCCTTACCATAGCCCATCTCCTCCATCAGACGGGTAGGGGCATTACGCAGGTGCATGGGGACGGGAAGGGCCCCTGTCTTCGTTATTTCCGTGCGGACCTTTTCATAGGCAGCATAAAGGGCGTTGCTCTTGGAGGCGGTAGCCAGATAGACAGCGGCTTGAGCCAGGGCCAGCTCACCTTCTGGCTGGCCGATGAAGTGAAAGGCATGCATGGCCGCTACCGCCACTGAGAGGGCCTGTGGGTCGGCGTTACCCACGTCCTCAGAGGCAAATCTTACCAGGCGACGTGCTATGTATAGAGGATCCTCTCCCCCTTCCAACATCCTCCCCAACCAGTAAAGGGTTGCGTCGGGGTCGCTCCCCCTCATGCTTTTGTGCAGGGCGGAGATGAGGTTGTAATGTTCCTCCCCATCCTTGTCGTAGAGGATCCTCTTCTGCATCGCCTCTTGGGCCGTCTCGCGGGTGATCCTCCTGATCCCATCCTTTTCCGGGGGGGTGGTCATCACCACTAGCTCCAGACCGTTCAACGCCGCTCTGGCATCTCCGTCAGCAAGCGTGGCAAGGAGCCTCAGGACGGATGGGTCTATTTTTACCTTATATCTTCCCAGACCTCTGTCGGGATCGGAGAGGGCACGGCGCATGATCAGCATCAGTTCCTCCACACCCAGGGGCTTGAGAGTGAAGACCTGGCAGCGGGAAAGCAGTGGCGAGATCACCTCAAAGGATGGGTTTTGGGTGGTGGCGCCGATGAGGATGATGGTCCCCTTCTCCACATGGGGTAGGAAGGCATCTTGTTGGGTCTTGTTGAACCTGTGGATCTCGTCCACAAAGAGGATGGTCTTCCTCTGGTGGTACTTCTGCTGCCCCTCGGCCTCCTTGATCACTTCTCGTATTTCCTTCACTCCTGAGAGCACTGCGCTGAAGGAAACGAAATGGGCCTCTGTTCTGCGGGCGGTGATCTGGGCCAAGGTGGTCTTGCCCGAGCCAGGGGGGCCCCAGAGGATGAAGGAAAACAACTCTCCTTTCTCGATGGCCTTTCTCAAGACCCTCCCTTCTCCCAGGATGTGCTCCTGGCCCACGAACTCATCCAGCCCCCTCGACCTCATCCTATCGGCCAAGGGGGCGGTGCTGGCACCAAACTCCTTGGACGTTTCAGCGAACAGTTCCATCTCTTCCAACTTGGGGGGAGAAGAAGGCATTCAATCTCCTCATCGCCTTGAGCTTTTCGCTGCGGCCGACTTTGGCGGCCCACAGTCCCCTCTTCAAGAAATCGATGGAGCGATCGTAGGTCTCTCGGTCCACGGGATAAGGATGTCCATCCTTTCCCCCATGAGCAAAACTGAACCTGGCCGGGTCCCGGAAGCTCGGCTGTTCACCATAGATGAGTTCGGCGATAAGGCTCAGGGCCCTGATGGTCTTGGGGCCCACTCCCGGTGTCCCCAGGACCTCCTCGAAATTCTTTGTCCCCCGCTCATAGGTCTTAATGAAGACCTGATACAGCCTCTTGGCGTTCAGGTCTCCAAACTGGATGGGGTGGTGGGAAGGGAGGTCCAACCTCTCGATCCGCCTCACTTCAGCGAAGACCCTATCCGGGTCCTCCATGCTCAAGGCCGCCACCGCACCCCTGGCACCCTGGCTCTCCTGGGCCACCATGTTTAATACCGCCCCCCGGGCGTCGCAACATATGGCCTGATGGGGCTCGCAGACAAAGTTCTTCACCCCCTCCTCCAGCCAATGATATCTCCTGGCATAGCGGGTGGCGGGGTTCATTCCCTGCTGGATCACACACCACTCCCCCTGAAGGGTGAATAAGAAGGTGTGATGGTAGAGCTGATAGCCATCCTGTAGGGCACTGCTGTCCACCTTAGCCGACATCCGACTGGCGTATATGAGGCAGGAGGGCTCCAAGGAGATGCGGTCACAGTGTCTCTCTATCTCCTGAGGCGTGTCCCGCGAAGTCCTCCCTTTTCCCCCGGCCACGAAGATCTCCGTCTCCTGCTCTAGGCCCCGCAGTCCTTCCTTCAGGGCCCCGCATACCGTAGTGGTCAACCCGCTGCTGTGCCAGTCAAAGCCCAACAGACACCCGAAGGCCTGAAACCAGAAGGGGTTTGAGAGGCGACGCAGGACCTCCTCAGGGCCAAACTCGGCCACCAGCACCCGGGTGATCTCCCGGGCCAACAACGTCATCCTCTTGAACAGCCAGGGAGGAGTCTTGCCGTAGTGGAGAGGTAGATGGGCTATTCCACGGCGCATCCCTTAACCTATCACCTTGTAGACCGCATCCTTCTTCCTTGCCCTGTCCTTCACCTTGATCCCCACATCGTCGCCTACTTTCGCCTCCTGCACAGGATCGTGTTCTATCTGCATGGAGGTTACCTCCTCGGTAAGGTCCGTGGTGTGACCCATGATGTGGATGGTGTCCCCCACTTTCAGGCCATCCTCCTCCAAGTGGATGGCCACCACCCCGATCTTGGCGAAGTAATCCATTACCGTGCCGATTCTCTTCTCCTCCATCTCTTTGTCCTCCTTTTCTTCTATTGATAATATTGCGGCAAAGGTATCCCCTCTTGTCACACGATATGGTGTGACAACCCTTTCTCGGGGATAGCTCTCCCATGTTTAAACACCCCTTTGTGGGGGTCCTTCATCCTCCTGGTGAGAAATTTCACCAGGTCCTCCACCTCGATCCCCTCCAGACACCTCTGCCTCTCGCACTCCTGTTGTTGTTGCCAACTACATGGGGAACAATCGACCCCTCCCTGAATCCAAAAGGCCCTCTCGCCGCGGGGGGCCCAGACAAGGGGGTCTGTAGGGCCGAAGATGGAAACCGTAGGTACCCCTAAGGCCGCCGCCAGGTGGGAGATGCCGGAGTCGTTGCCGATAAAGAGGGAGGCATGGCTCAGCAAGGCCCCTAACTTGATCAATGGGAGGTTGCATAATACCAAATGGGGAACTCCATTCAAACCCCCAAACGTCTCTCCCACTATCTCCTCATCGGCAGGGCCCTGGACGATGAGAAGACCCCTGCCACCTTGGGCTAATATCCTGCCCAGATCGGCAAAACGATGAAGGGGCCAGACCTTCTTGCGGCTCCCTGCACCTGGGTGCATGGCTATTATCCCCCCTAGGCCCCATCTCCTTTGTCTAAAAAATTCCACTGCCCACCCCTCATCTTCCTCCCGCAGGAATATCTTTGGTGAGACAGGGGCAGAGGGAATCCCCAGGGCCATCAAGGATGAGAGGTGGTGGTCTACCAGGTGCCTCCTCTCTTTGGGGAAGGGGGGAAGGAGGAACACCCATTTTATCCCAGTCCGCCGGAGGTTCTGTGCAAAAGTAGCTCCCTTTCCGAAGACAAAGGCTGCATCGAACCTACTGAGATATCTGCACGCCCCTTTGGGCAGCTGCGCACCCTCCTGAAAAAAAGGGGCCATCTCAGCCCTGTTCACGTCGTTGATGCCATCGGCATAGTAGCGACCTTCGACCAGTTGCAGGGTCCAGGGATGTCCCATGATCTCCAGCCAAGCAGGTTGTAGAAACTCACGCAGGGTCTTTACAGCAGGCAAGGCGAGGATGAAATCGCCCAGCGCCCCTTGGTGGACGATGAGGATTCTGCCTCCGCGCAACTCCTCTAAGGACATGGAGATCCCTCTCTCAAAACACTCATGAGGGTTTACCTGCCCCTACCGCCAATGGAAATATCACGTTCCTCTTCCCAGCCTTCTATTGAGGGGTTACACCCCTCAAGCTCCCCAAAGAGGAAATTCCTTATTCGGGGTTCAGGGGACAGAACCCCCTGAAGTAACGCCGCAGATATTATCCAAGGCCAAACACCCTTGAGCATCTTATCATACCGTGATATTTTCACGGTAAAATGTCTAACTTCTTCAATAAAGTTATAAATAATCTATTGATATATGTCAATGGAACAGGTAAATCAGGTGAAAAGGTCCAATATCTCTTGGCAGACTCAGATATGCAGTTCGATGATGTCGCCGTCTTGTAAGATGTAGTCCCGCTGCACCCTCTGTCCGTCAAACTTTCCCGATCCCCAGATCCTGGCGTAGCGGAGATTGGTGATGAAATCCTTGTGTATCTCCCTGGCGAGGTTGAGGACCGTGCTCCCCTGCTTGAGGATCACCGGGGCGCTTAGATCGGGCTCGTGGCCAGGGCGCTTGGGGTAAATCCGCAGGACATCGAGGAGCGTGTATAGCTGGCCCCGCAACTGCTCCAGATTTAGTCCCTCTTTGGCGGAGATTATGGTCATGGTAACCTTCTCCCCATAGAACTCCTTTAAGATCGCAAAGTTCTCCCCTGCTCCTGCTAGGTCACCTTTATTCCCTACCACCAATGACCTCTTGGTGAAGGCACCGGGCTCGACATCCCCCTCTTCCCCGCCCATGAGGATGATCCTCTGCCCCTGCAATACCTTCAAGGTGATCTCCAGCTCCGCTAGGGGGTCTTGGATCAGGTCGAGGACCAGCAGGAGGGCGTCAGCACTGCGCATGATGTTGAAGACCCACGGCTCAGTGTGCTCCTCAATAAGGGGTGGGAGATCTACCAATTGGATCTGGACATTCTCAAAGGCCACCATCCCGGCCTGAGGCCTCTGAGTGGTGAAGGGGTAATCGGCTACCACAGGCTCAGCATTGGTGAGGGCGGCCAATAGTTGAGATTTGCCAGCATTAGGGGTGCCCACCAGGGCCACCTGTCCTGCCCCCTCCCGCTTCACGCTATAAAGGTCAGCCCTGCCCCCCCCCTTCCTCCTCTCCTGCTCATCCCTCAGCTTGGAGAGCCTCCTGCGCAAGGAGGCCCGCAGCTTGTCAGTCCCCTTGTGGTGGGGCATGATTGCAAGCATGGCCTCCAGAGCAGCTATCTTTTCTGGTTGCGTCTTTGCCTCCCGAAACCTCTTTTCGGCCTCGAAATATTGGGGCGGCAGATTAGCCGGCATATCAATCCCTCCTCTCAGATCTCCACAAAATTTGTGGAAAACCTGTGGGGAATCCCTTTCCTACCCCCTTCTGATAGGCCTTTTTACTTGGCCAACAGCACTTTGCCTAAGGTGTAGGCATGAAAAAGCCCTTTAAATTCATCAAATTATATTATTCACAAACTCCCTCTCTGAATTAGATAAAAGCCAAAATTCAGATGGAGATTTTTAGGGATATATGCCCCAGGTGTAAATACCTAACACCTTTTAAGTCTTCCAAAGGGGTCAAGATGGAGACCTCGTTGCTATCCCGATCAAACCCCTCCCATATCCCCAATCCTATGGTAAAATACTCCTCGTCATTGAGACCCAGCAACCTCCCCTTAAACCTCTCGTCTATCCCCTCCTCTGTAAGGAGGGGAAACTCTGGGTGGATGAACTCCACGGCGCCCAAGGAGATGGTCCTGCGGGCGCAGCGCTGGAAATAATCCTGAAACCTCCTCTGCCTATATGCCCGCCTGAACTCTGGAGACCTTGAGCGCACCCTTTGGCTGGGGGAAAGACGGTGGAGCTTCATCCCCTTCCTTCCCCTAAATCCCCTCAGGATGTGTTCTACCTCCCCTTCCTTCTGGATGGCGATGATGTGTCGGGGGTTCAAAAGCTCTATCTTGTAAAACTTCAGTTGAAACCCCATCTCTCCCGCTACCAGGCCTGTGGTATCTACCACTACCATCTCAGCCCCCTTCTTCTTGGCCTTCTGTGCCAATCTCTTTACCCCAGCAGCGGCGGCCAGGAGGTGACCAGCCGGAGAGGTAGCGCCTATGAAATAGAGCCAGTCCCACTCCAGTCCCTCCATATCGGCCGGCTGCTCAGAGGGAAAGGTCATCCCCAAAGTGGTGGGGGGACCTAAAATCGTTTGGCCGAGGTCTCCATCTATATAAGAGGTCTTCAAACCCTCCTGCATGGATTTATAGACTAAGAAATGGGCCAAGGTGCTCTTGCCTGTATCAGGGGCACCAAGAACGAGGACGATGCCAGGGGAGGCAGTTAGCTCTCGAAAGACCCGAAGCCAATCTTCAGGGACATGGAACTCAGAAACCCGCATTCTCCTCTCTCCCCCAAACCCTCATAAGGGTTTGCCCCTCACCCTCGCTAATGTAAAATACAGGATTCAAGGATTCGAGGAATCTAGGATTTTAACAAAGGGAAAACCACTTGAATCCTTGACCCCTAGAACCCTTTCTTTTCGGGGGGTTTCAGGGGGCAATGTCCCATGAAGTAAGGCCGAAATACCATTGAAGGCCAGAATACCCTTGAGCCTATCATTATACAGAGGAATTTTCATGGAAAATTTCCTTGAATCTGAGGCCGTCCTGGAACATGGAGGTATTGTTAAACATCACATAAGCGATCCTTTCTTTTGGCAGCCATTGTCTCAGTTGGTCTAGGTCTTCATCAGAGTGCCGATAACGGTATCCTCCTATGCCGTGTAGACGCCAATAGGTTACCTCCCCCCAAAGGGTTTTGCCCTGAAAGGGGTTGACTATGTGGAGGAGATCAAGTTTCCGACACAACTCCTCTATCTCTCCCTCCTCCCAACCTCTCGGTTCCCAACCGAGGATAAATTCGTCTCTATCTATCTTTTGGAAAAACCCCTCCATATCTGCCTTATTCTCTGCACTACAGCGAAAGCTACGGGGAGTCTGGAAGATGACGATCCGCGCCCCCAATGCCTCAGCTGCCCTGCGTGTGGTCTGCCAGGCCAAAAAGACGTCTTCCGTAGGGCGGAAATTTCCATATCGATCTGACTTGCCATCGGGTATTTCCATCCGCAACCTGCGATAGGTGGGGCTTTTGGGGGAGTGGGTGATCAACTGCCAGGCCTTGATGGTGAACTCAAACCCCTCGGGGGCTTCCTGACGCCAACGAGCAAGGGTCTCCAGGCCTGGGGGGTGGTAAAAGGTCTGTTGGACCTCCACACAGGGGAAGTGGCGATAATAGTTCTTTCTCCCTATAGGGAAGCCACAACAACCTATCTTCACCGTTGACATATCAAAAAAATAGTAGCTGAAAGTCTCTAATGGGTCAAGACTTGGTCCTGTTACTCTAAGTTGTCGGGTAGAAATTTTTAGGATAGGGGTACATAAAGGGGCATTCCCGACGATATGGCTCAGGTTGGGACCCCCCTTTCTTGACTCCCACCATAAAATTTGTTAGCCTATTTTAAGGCTTAGCAGAGGAGGAGAGTAGATGGGGGAGATAAAGGAGGCGACGAGGGAGTTAGAGGAAAAGATCAAGCTCAAGGGAAAATTGGTCTGGGACAGATATGAGGAGGACCAGATAAAGGAGGCCTTTTCTTTTGCGGAGGGGTATAGAGGGTTTCTGAACGAGGCGAAGACCGAGAGGGAGGCGGTGGAGGAGATCTTAAAGTCGGCCCAAGGGGTGGGCTTCTGCCCCGTCTCAGAGGGGGAAAGGAATAATAAGAAGATATACCGCCTAAATAAGGACAAAAGCATCGGCCTGGCTACCTTAGGGGAAAGGTCCATTGAAGAGGGGCTTAGGATCATCGTCTCCCACATCGACTCGCCCAGGCTCGACCTGAAACATAACCCCCTTTATGAAGACCTCGACATGGTCCTATTCAGAACCCACTATTATGGGGGGATAAAGAAATATCAATGGGTGGCCCATCCCCTTGCCCTGCATGGGGTCATCGTCAAGGCAAACGGGGAGAAGGTGAGGGTCAGAATAGGTGAGGAAGAGAATGAGCCGGTATTTACCATCTGTGATTTGTTGCCTCACCTGTCCAGAAAGGTCCAGGAAGAGAAGAAACTGAAGGAGGCCATCGAGGGAGAAAAGCTGACCATTTTGGCCGGCCACCTCCCTTATCCCGACCAAGAGGTCAAGGAGAGGGTGAAGCTCAGGATCCTGGAACTCCTCCACCAGCAATATGGCATCGTAGAGGAGGACTTCTTGAGCGCTGAGCTCGAGCTGATCCCTGCCAGCAGGGCGAGGGATGTCGGCTTTGACCGGGCCTTTGTGGCCTCCTATGGACAGGATGACAGGGTCTGCGCCTATGCCTCTCTCAAGGCGATGGAGGAGGTCATCTCCCCCACCTACACCACGGTGGCCCTCTTTCTGGACAAGGAGGAGATCGGAAGTGAAGGGAACACCGGCGCGAAGTCGCACTTCCTAGAACTTTTCCTGATGGACATCCTGAGAATTACCGGAAAGGACCATGGCGATGCCCTCATCAGGGAGATCCTCTTCAACTCCAAGGCCCTCTCCGCTGATGTGACAGCGGGTATGGATCCCAATTACAAAGACGTCCATGAACCCCAGAACAATGCCAAGATAGGCTATGGGGTATGTCTGAGCAAGTTTACCGGCACCGGGGGAAAATATTATTCCAGCGACGCCAGTGCCGAATATGTGAGTGAGATCAGGGAACTGTTCAACCGCAAGGGGATCACCTGGCAGATGGGTGAACTCGGCAAGGTCGATGAAGGGGGTGGAGGGACTGTGGCCAAGTACCTCGCCATATATGGCATGGACATCATCGACTGCGGCACCCCGTTGTTGGGGATGCACTCCCCCTTTGAGGTGGCCAGCAAAGGTGACATCTATGAGACCTTTCGGGCCTATCGGATCTTCCTAGAGGGAGAATAGTTGAGGTCCTTCCGAGACAAGATAAAGGAGAGGGAGGAGTTAAAGGAGATCATCAAGGGATTGAAAGAGGAGGGGAGGCGCACCGTCTTCACCAATGGTTGCTTTGATATCTTGCACCGGGGTCACGTGATCTATCTAGAAGAGGCCCGTCGGAGGGGAGATTGCTTGATTGTGGGGGTGAACTCAGACTCCTCGGTGAGACAGGTCAAGGGGGAAAAGAGGCCCATTGTTCCCCAAGAAGTGAGGATGGCGGTCCTCGCCGCCCTAGAGGTTGTTGACTACGTGGTTTCCTTCGATGAACCCGATCCCTTCGAGCTCGTCTCTTATCTGCGCCCCCATATCTTAGTCAAAGGGGGGGATTGGGACGAGCAGGAGGTGGTGGGCAGGGAATTGGTGGAACAGACCATTGTCTTGCCCTATGTAGAGGGGGCCTCGACCTCCGGGATTATTGAGACCATTATACAAAGATATTCTAAACCCTAATGAGGGTCTGCCCTCCCGCCTATAAAGGATTCGAGAGTCCACATCATAGGGTTCCAGGGTCCTAGTGAAAGACAAACCCCTCGACCCCTTGAATCCTTGAACCCCGATTTTGATATTCTTGCTGGAGGATAGAGATGCTGACCTGTAAGGTGGTAGAAACGAGCATCGTGACCGATGATGTCTTGGAGAAGATCCTCAACGAGTGGGTGGGAAAGGGGTGGAACTTCGACGGGATCCACTTTGTGGTTAAAGAATCCTCTAAGAGGCCATCGATGGCCTTTCTCTTTTTTGTCCGGGAGCAGGACCATCCCCTCCCCGGGGATCAAGAGGGAGTTTAGAGATTTATCCTTCGGCGGTCCGCATCCCCCTCATCTTCTCTCGGGCTTCCTTATACCAGGCCATCAAGTGATATCTTTCCAAGAGGTGATACAAAGAGGAATCCTTTCTTACTATCTCGTAGACCGCAGTTGCCTTATGGGTTTCAAACCCCTTAAATACCAACTCCCCCACATATCTAAAGAGGTCAAATCTTAATCTATCACCGTTCCTCTCCACGCTGATAAGGAGTTTCAGCTCCGCAGAGGGGAAGAAGCAGCGTTTCTGAATCTCTGGATGGATCTCGCTGGTATTCACCTCTTTTTCAAAATGGTATCTATACGGGCTTGTCTCCCTAAGATAGGCTTGAAGGGCCTCCTCGCTCATTGCCTCCCCTAGGTTATATATATCGTTGAGAGGGGTTAGGACCTCCCAGTCATCCTCACCATATCCCCTCATCCCCCTCTCAATATCGTGCATTAATGAGGAAGAGGTGGCCTCCACCACCTCCCTCGCCGTCTCCACATCCTCACCCCGCAGGGCTATTTCCACTTTAGTGGATAAGTCCGATCGGAGGGACAACCCATAACTTTTGTCAATGAATACATAGAAGGGATATTCCAGGGAGGGGTTTCCCCTGGCCCAACGGGCATTTCTGAGGAGCAAATCCAGTTTCCTCCTGGTGGCGGGGTTTCTCTCCGCCCCCCTGGCCGCTTCGTTGAGCTTATCGGCGATGGCCACGTTCACCTTCCCCCAAAACTCATCTTCGAAGGCGATGGTCTCAGCGGCATTACCATAGGATATAAAGAGGCCGTATTCTACCTCCTCGTCCTTCAAAGAGGCGATCTCCTTTTCATAGGCCCTAATCAACTTCAGTTCTTTGTCGTAAGATTCCTTGAGCAGTTTCCTTAACCTTTCCAACTCTTCCCTCTCCTCAGAGCAGACCAAACGGAATACCTCCTTTAGCTCCCCCCCCCCGATCAAGCTGATGTTTTCTGTCAACTCCTTTTTATGCTCGCTTATCCCCTCCCTAAGGGCCAACAAGCCCTTTTTTAGGTCCATGAGTATCCTCCTTCGGTGAGGATCCTCCTCTATCTCCATCTTTTTCGTTAAGCTGATGATCTCCCGCTGATAGTGGAAGAGCTTGGAATCAAATTCTTCCTCCTGGACCTTGAGGAGGTAAACAGGGTTGAGGAATTCTTTTACCTTCAGTTCCCTCTCGATCCCACGGATGCTCTCCTCGATGGCCTTTCTTTCTTGGATGATGGCCATCTTCTCCCTCCGATACCTCTCTTCAATGGCCCTGACCTCATCTTCTTCGCCGAGTAACCCCCCTCTTTCCTTCATCTTTTTGGTATATTTGTCGAATATCTCCCTTAAGTTCTGGGCGAGGGAGACGAGGGATTCTATCTTTCCGGAGAAGGACAAGGCGTCTCCTAAGAGGTTGTTCAATCTCACCCCCTCGTTGGTATAATATTTCTTGGCAACCAGCAGAACAGGGAGGAAGAACCCCTTCAACATAAAATCGGCCATGGTGATCTCTTTAGACCTGGACATCCTTTGTGTGAAGCCACGCAGGTCCATAAAGAGGTGACCTTCTTTCCTTACCGTTAGATCCTGTAGGATGGGACGTGCATCTACGGCGAAGCGGTAGATGCGCCCCCTCTCATACTCCTCCTCTAGCTCATCCCTGCGCTTCAGGCCTTCGCGGTCCTCCAGGCGCTGAAGGGACTCTTCAATCCATCTGGTCCACCTATCATCGAGTTGATAGAGGAGGAAGCCCTCGATTACTTCTTTTAGCTGCTCTTCCTCCCTCGAGCCGAAGAAGAGCTTCTTTAATATCCTCCCCTTCTTGTGGGATTTAAAGGAGTTCTCGATGGCCATAACCCTTTGTATCCTCTCTTTATCCAAGGAGCTAGTATCCTCAGATATGAGCTTGGCCAGATCTTCTTCTAACCTCTTTCCAGCTTCCTCCTCGGTGAGGGTGCTTTTGATCAATTTGTTGCTCTGAAACAAGTGAAAGAGCTGGAGGTCCGTATCCCTACTGTATTCTTCATAATCCTTAAGGTAGTGGAAAACCGCCTCACGGAATCTATTTATCGACCAAAGTTCGATGAGTTTCTCCCTCACCCTCTTGTCCTTCTTGGCGCCCTCTACCAGATTTCGGAGACTTCCCTCTATATCCTGGAGGTCCATATCCACCTTTTGGAAAAGGGTCTGGAGAAATTCAAACCCCTCCTGGTCGAGGTGGTAAGGGTTGAGGTCATTTTTGAATAGGGTAGGTCTTATGGCGACAAATATGAGGGGGTTGGTGCTCCCTTTGATGAGGTATTCCAGCCTCGTGACATCGAAGCTGAGATCCTTGTAGCGAATCTCGTCGAAGACCTTGGCTTGGATCTGCTTTATTGTGGAGTAGAGGATCTGCGAGACAGTCTGTTCCAACTTTTCATAGGAGAATCCCTTGATGTTCACCTTCTTAAGCGTTTCTTTGGCCTTTTTTAGGTAGGCCACCAGGCAAAGGTGAGTGAGGTAAGTGATATCTGTCCCTCCCCCCCTTTTTATCTCTTCTGCTATCGCCTTCAGATATAGGTTTTTTACGGTTCCGATGAACCTTCCCACCTCCTTGGGTTGCAAAAACCACCCCCCTACTATCCCGGCGTCGAGGTAGGGATTGTGGTAGATCACATCTTCTGCGATCCGTTTCTCCAAGGGTCTTGCGTCCAGATCTCGTATGCACACGTGTCTTTCCAGGACATCCTTCTCTGTCTTAGGGGTGGATAAGGATAGATAGGTGTGAAAGGGCGACCTTGACTCCCTTTCGTGTCTCTTCTTGATCAAACCCACCAATTTCTGCAAAGAGGAGGAGATGGTTTCTGCTACCTCTCCATCAAAGAGATAGGGGACTTTCCTCTTTCCCTCCCCGATGTTAAAAGGTAATCTCTCTATCTTTAAACGCAGGTATTTTGGGGGATCAATCCTCTTTTGTTGGCAGTAATGCGAGATCCCGGCGAGAAGTTCTAACCTAGAGGTTATGGACTTCGATTCTCTTTCCTGCAAGCCCTCATTCCCTCCTAGGTTTTTCCACGCCTTTATAGCATTTTATCGTACGTAATGCAATCAATTTATTCCTTCTTCCTTGACTTCCCCAAGAGAAGGTGCATAGAATGTGATTGCCAAGGGGGAGATATGGATCTGAGGAAGCTGGAAGAGCTGTTGCGTTCTATTCAGAGGGGGAAAGTCTCTGTACCGGAAGGGATAAGGATATTAAAAGACCTTCCCTTCGAAGATATAGGGGAGGCCATGATAGACCATCATCGTACCCTGCGAAAGGGCTTTCCTGAGGTGATCTTCGGTGAAGGAAAGGACCCGGAACAGGTGGTCAAGATCATGGAGGGGATGGTGGAGGCGGAGGAGAACATCTTGGTGACGAGGATAGAGGAGGCGAAGGCGAGGACTGTTTTACAAAGGTTCCCCAAAGCCAGTTATCACCCCCGGGTGCGGGCCATCACTTTGCAGGTCAGCGAGGCAGAGGAGGTGGGCAGGGGGACTATCCTGGTGATCTCAGCGGGGACCTCGGACATCCCGGTAGCCGAGGAGGCGGTGGTGACCGCCAACATGATGGGCAATAGGGTGGAGACCCTTTATGATGTAGGGGTGTCAGGGGTGCACAGGCTCCTCAACTATAGGGAGAAGTTGATGGAGGCCAATGTCTTGATCGTGGTGGCCGGGATGGAAGGGGCCTTGCCCAGCGTAGTGGGGGGGTTGGTGGCCAGGCCTGTTATCGCCGTCCCCACCAGTGTGGGTTACGGAACCTCATTTGCCGGCTTGGCTCCCCTTCTGGCCATGCTCAACTCCTGTGCCTCCAATGTGGCCGTGGTGAACATAGATAATGGGTTTGGGGCGGGATATATCGCCAGTTTGATAAACCGGTAGATTGGAAGAAGTAGGAGGCGTCATGGAATTTGGTCCTTTTTGGGAGAAGATGCTGGTGTTTTTGGCCCCCTTTACCCCCTATTTAAGGGGTACCCTGCCTTTTAATCCCCTGATCTCCGCCTGCATTTTAGGCCTTCTCGCCTTTTTTCTCATCAGGGGACACAGGAGGTATGAGCTGTTGCGAATGGAAACTGAAGACCTCTTGAGGAGGTATATGGTCTTTCGGGGGAAAAAACATAGTCTCCTGCGCGGGGCCAAAACTGATCAGGGTACCTGCGATGAGATCCTTAGGTCCATCTCACGGAGCTGGCACAACTTTGAGGAATATCATGCGCAAAAAATAGACCTCTTCGAGGTGAACTACCGCGAGATGAAAAGAGGCCTACTTCTTGGGAGCATCCTCTTGGTCCTTAATACCTTGAGAGAGGGTGTTGCCGGGCTGCTGATCACCGGGCTCCCCTCGGGGTTTTTTTCCGGTCTTTTTCAGGACCTACCCCTCTACTTCCTGGTGGTGGTAGGGTTCGCCCTACTGCGCATACAGAAAGAGGATGTGTACGGCACCTCCTCCAATCAAATAAACCCTGCCCTGGAGACCTTATTTGCCGACTTGGACAGAGACGATCCCTTACTCTATGAGGAGTTCGACCCTTTGGAAGGGGGGAAGAGGGGGAATTAAGACCTTATATCTCATAGGGGCTTACATTTTTCCTCCACCTCTTTATCTGGGCCCGATGGCGCTTAGCCGCCAGTATATTTTCCTTATATGTACGGGGAATGGAGGTGGGGATACGAGGTTTCCTCTTTTCCCTCATGGCACGCAACTTCAGCTCCAGGCGCCTCAAGGCCAATTCTTTGTTTCTGGCCTGGGACCTGTGCTCTGTTGATATAGCGGTGATCCCCGACGGGAGGTGACGGACCCGCACGGCCGTCTCCCTTTTATTTCTATGCTGCCCGCCAGGACCAGGGGCCTTAAAGGTCTCGACCCGGATCTCGTGGGGGTGGAAGAAGGATCTTTTCTGTCTCACATTCATGGTACTACTTTTAACTGAACCCTTTTGCGGGTTTAACTCATCCCCGCTCATGAAAATACCACGATCCTCATAATCGGCCCCCCATTGAGGGGGTACCCCCCCCCTCAAACTCCCCCTAAAGAGGAACAAAAAACCTTATGGGGGTTTCAGGGGGCGTAGCCCCCTGAAGTAAGGCCGAAAAACCCGTGCGGGGTGTAAGACCCTTGAACCTTTCATCACACCCTGATATTTTCACGGTATAATTATAGCTTGCTTTGTCCCTTTAGGCCAGTGTAAACCTACGGTTGTGTTATGCTCAAAAAGAATAAGGAGGGGGAGATGGCATTAGATTTTAAAAGAAGGGTTATTACCTCTGAGTTTGAGAGCCCCTTTGATAATTTTAATACGGTGAAGATCTCGGGAGAAACGAGGATCTGTCCACTCAGCGGTCATGTTACACGCCTGTTACCGTTTCGTATCAAAGAATTTGTTAAATACGATCTGAATTTATTGATTGAAAGGTCAAAAAAGATGGGATGTCCCTTCTGTCCGGAGTTTATTGAATCCAAGACAGCCCGATTTTCAAAGGTTTTGGGTCCGGGCAGAGAGAGGATCAGCTTTAAGGATACGGTTATCTTTCCTAACGCCTTCCCTTATGAGGAATATAGCGCTGTGGCTGTTATTACGAAGGAGCATTTTCTGACACCAGGCCAGTTCAGTCCCCTTCTCCTTGGACAGGCACTGCAGGCATGCCAGATATACTTTCAGAGGGTTAAAGGTGTTTCACCCACGGTAAGACAGGCCTTGATCAACTGGAACTATATGCCGCTGGCCGGGTCAGGGCTTGTCCACCCCCATATTCAACTATTGGCCATGATTGAACCTACCTTTTACCATCGGTTGGTCATAGAGAGCCAGCAGCGATACGAGGACGAGGGAGGTGGTTCCATCTTTGATGATCTAGTGGCAAAAGAGCAGGAGGATCAGCAAAGGTATATGTCTCAAATTGGTTACTGGCATTGGTTAGCGGCCTTTGCCCCTCGTGGTATATACGAGTTCTGGGCGATATTCAGCCGTGATTCGGATATATTGGAGATGGAAGAAAGGGACAATTCAGATTTGGCATTGGGGATCAACGCCATTTTGAGGTTTTTTGAGCAAAAGGGGATTCAGGCCTTTAATATGTGCTGGTACTCCTTTTATAAACCAGGGTCAAGAGGCCTGAGGAACATGATCTCAATAGTGCCCAGGATCAGTCTTCCTCCCCTTGAGGTATCCGATAGCAACTATTTTGACAGGCTTCATGGGGAATCGTTTACCTTTATTGTCCCGGAAGATGCTGCCCAGGAAGTAAGAGGGTATTTCCCCGAAAATAGCGGTGATTGAAAGATACTCATGATCTCCTTTCCAAGGAACTATGGGAGAAAAAATTGACATTTAGGGGAAATTTTGTAAAATAAAATAGATTTTGTCGGGCGATTAAAATTTAGGATGCTTAACCATAAAGGATTCTGTTGACCTATATGCCCATACCATCGCCTATGGCCTCTTTGCCGCCCGCACCCGTGCCCAAGGGGCGCTTAACCGGAGAAAATTGATGCCCTCTATCCGGAGGTGGAAAAAGGGGTTGTCGAGATGAACGAAATTAAAGGAGGAGAGAGGTGAGAAGAAAAACAGAGTTCAAACAGGTATATCAATTTAAGATCACGCTGAGGGGTATAAGGCCGCCTATCTGGCGACGCATTCAGGTTCCGGAGATCTATACCTTCTGGGACCTGCACGTGGCCATTCAGGATGCAATGGGTTGGACTGATACCCATCTCCACATGTTCAGGATGGCCGATCCTCAAACAGGTTTGGAGACCACGATAGAAATACCCGATGAGGATTTTGACTCCATTACCGAGCCTCTCTTTGGCCGGGAGGAGAGGATCGCCGATTGGTTCTCTCTGGAAAACAGATCTGCCGACTACGTCTATGACTTTGGAGACAACTGGGTGCACAAGGTAGAGCTGGAGAAGATATTGCCCAAAGAGGAGGGGGTTAACTATCCGAGATGTATCGCCGGGAGGAGGGCCTGTCCACCTGAAGATTGTGGCGGTGACTATGGATATGAAAGGCTCCTCGAGATAATAAGCGACCCCGACAACGATGAGTATGATGAGATGATGGAGTGGCTGGGGGGTGAATTTGATCCTGAACATTTCGACCCTGAGGAGATTTTCTTCGATGATCCTGAGGAACGTTGGAAATTCGCCTACGAGTAGAATCTTAGAAAATAAATGTTGCTCTCTTATCTTCTTTTTGTTATCTCCTCTCCCCAAGGGGAGAGGATTAAGGTGAGGGGAAAATCATACCCACCCTCACCCCAGCCGCTCGGCTGAGCTCGCCGCATGCCCTTTCCCGCCAGCGGGAGAGGGGAGTAGAGCGGATTTTCATCGTTCGTGAGTGACGAAGCCATCATGGGTAATTACCTTGTTCTGAATATCTTTACCCCCTCCTTTTTCAAAAAAAAGGGGGGTAGGGGGGATTAGATCCCCTTTGAAAAAGGGAGACTTGAATTTTGGGTAATGCTAGAGTTGACGTGGGGGGCTGAGGGAAGAGTAAATGTCAGAGGATCTCTTGACCAGCCTCATCGATAGGTTTAAGGGCTCGGCCCTAGGGGCATTTGTAGGGGACGCCATGGGAAGGGAGGTGGAGGGGTGGTCCTGGGAGATGATCAGGGCCCGATATGGGATCCTGCAGGGGGTAGGGGAGGGGATCTACACCGATGATACCGAGATGATGATCGGGATTATGGAATCCCTCCAGGAGAACCTCCGCTTTGATCCGGCCCTTACCGCCAGGAGGTTTCTGGAGAACTTCCACCCCTTTCGGGGTTACGGCTCCCGCATCTATGGGGTCATGGCCCGGTTGCGCCAAGGGACCCCCTGGGATCAGGTGGGAACTGATAGCTGGGGTAATGGAGGTGCCATGCGCATTGCCCCCATCGGATTCTTCTTTTATGACGATAGGGAGAAATTGAAAGAAGTTGCGCTCCTCTGCACCCAGATCACCCATAGACATTCCCAGGGGCTGGCCGGGGCCCAGACCCAGGCCCAGGCAGTGGGGATGGCCACTGAGAAGGGGCTGAGCGGGGAAGCTATAGATCACACGGCCTTTCTCGAGGAGATCGCCCAGGGTGTGCAAGAGGTGGACCCCCACATGGCAGCAGAGATCGAACGGATCAAGGAGATAGAGATGGGTGGCGATCTGAAGGACAAGATCGGGCAGGTTGCCTTCACCTTCTCCCGGGATGTGAGCGCCCTCGGGGCCGTGCCAGCGGCCCTCGCCTCCTTTCTCCTCAACGAGGATTTTCGAGACACGGTGGTAACGGCGGTTAACTGCGGCGGAGATACCGATACCATCGGGGCCATGGCCGGGGCTATAGCAGGGGCATATTACGGATTTTCCTCTATTCCCTCAGAGTGGCTCTCGCCTCTGGAGAATGGAGAGAAGGGGAGGGACTACGTGGCAACACTTGCCGAGGAGCTGGCTCGAATCAAGGCGAGAGGGGAGGGATGGATCTGAGGGAAGGGGTCTTTCTAGATCGGGATGGTACCATCAACCAGGAGGTGGGCTATCTGAGCGCCCCCGAGGCCATGGAGCTTCTCCCCGGGGCTGCTCGGGCCATCCGTTTGATCAACTGCCTCGGCCTGCGGGCAGTGGTGGTGAGCAATCAGTCGGGGGTGGCGAGGGGTTATTTCCCTCTGTCCACAGTGGAGGAGGCCAACAGGAGGTTGAAACTCCTTTTGGCCCAAGAGGGGGCCTGTTTGGATGGGATATATTATTGTCCTCACCATCCGGAGGATGGTTGCCCTTGTCGCAAGCCCGAACCTGGCCTGTTGAAGAGGGCTGCCGAGGAGTTGGGGATAGACCTCCCTTCCTCCTATATGGCAGGGGACAGGGCTGAGGATATAGAGGCGATTCATCGGGTGGGGGGGAAAGGGATCTTGGTCTTGACGGGATATGGGGGGCAGCAGGAGAATTGGCCGGGGAGACCTCCGGATTTTGTCGCCCAGGACCTCTTAGAGGCGGTCTATTGGATAATCTTACAGGAAGGTGTAAAAAGGAGGCAGAATATGGCAATCAGCAAGGAATTGTTGGAGATCTTGGCCTGTCCCAAATGCAAGGGTGCAATCGTGCTGACGGAAAAGGGAGATGGGCTCATCTGCAAGGCCTGCAAGCTCATCTACCCCATCAAGGAGGACATCCCGGTGATGCTCATCGAAGAGGCCCTCCCCTACGAGGAGAAAAAGGGTTGAAGGAGGGAGCGGATCACTTCTGGTGGGGGCTCGAACATCCATTAGCGGCTCAAGTGATAGATTTCCTCCAGGGTCTCTGACGGGGATAAAAGACCTTGGCGATCCACCATCCCCATCGATAGAGGAACCTATACCACCTGTACCTCTCCAGGTAGGCCCTTATGAAGGGACGGATCTCTTTATCCCCCAGGGCATAGGCACGACAGAATATCCCCTTATCCTTTTTTGTGAGGGGGAGCCCCTCTCCCCTGAGCTTTTCCGCTGACCTGTCCAACCTCTTCAGGTTTTTCATCCTCTGGGAGGGGTGCAGGTGGGCGTAGATCTTGGATTTGTCAAAATCTATCAGATATACCTTTAACTTTTTCTCTTCCTCTACCAAAAAGTTCTTGAGGTGAAGGTCAGCGTGATATATTCCCTGTTGGTGCATCTTCCTCACCGCATCCCCGGCCTTCTCGATGGCCTCTCGTCTCCTTTTGCCCTGCGGTTCTTGGGCGAGGTAGCGGATCAAATCCATTGCCTCAGGTAGGTATCTGGTGATGAGATACCCCCTGTACCACCTTCCCCATTCCCTCTCTACAATGGCTGCGAGGATCTTTAAGCTTGGGATGCCGGCAGATTTTATCTCCTCGGTGACTTCTACCTCATTAAAGGGGCGGGAACCGAAGAAAAAGAGGTCCCCGGTGAGGCGGCGCAAAAGCCCCCCATGCCGATACCTCCTGACGGCCACCTCATCTTGCTCCTTAATAAGGAGTATTTCACCCCTTCCCATCATCTGGGCAGGGGGAGAGGTTTTCGCCCAGAGTCCTACGGGGTCCAAGAGACCCTGGTGGCGGAGGCGATCTTCATATCCATCCCGCACCATGATCTCCCTCCTGCCCTCCCGCAGAAGGTGATAACCTGGAGGGGGGTTGGTCTTAGTTTTTGATGCTGAACTCCAGATCACGAAGCCTCTTCTCTGGGGTGAGGATCATCTCCACCTCTGCATTGGAGAAGACGTAAAAGGGGCCTTTCCCCTCGAAGCTCTTCTTGGTGAAGACCGTGTCCACCCCCTTCTGAACCAACCATTCACTTACCTTTATACCCTTCCCTTCCTCCTCCTGCAAGTGAGGGTTGTTGAGGAATCCCTCCTCCAACACACCTCCGTCTTTGTTCTGAAGGGTGATCAGATAGAAGTAGGGGGCTTCACCGAAGTGTTCCGAGATGGTCTCTTTATCCCTATCCAGGGGGACGACAAAAGTGATTGTCTCTTTGGGGACAGGTTCATAGTGGATGAGGACATGGTCCACATAGGGTATCTCTGTTTTGATCCGCTCTGCGATCTTATCGCTGACAAAATGGGCCTTCTCCAGGTCCCTCACCTTGAGGGTAAGGTCGGCCTCGATAAACCTATATCGTCCTGAATTCCTCCCCCAGAGTCCCTTTATTCCCTTCACCTGTGGCTCGGAGAGGATGAGGGTCTTGACCCTATCCAAGGTCTCAAAGTCCAGGGAGGCGTCCAGGAGGACCCGTATGGCATCCACCAAGATCCGGTACCCTGTTCTGGCGATGAAGAAAACGATCACCAGAGCGGCCCCTTTGTCGAGATAAGGAATCCGGAAGAGCCCCCCTACCAGACCTACCATAATGATAATGGATGAGAACATATCGGTCTTGATGTGCTGGGCGTCGGCGATGACGCTCGGTGAATTAATTTGCCGGCCTATTCGCAATTGGTACCGAGAAAACAAATACGTGGCCAAGATAGCCACGGTAACACCTGCGATGGCCCAGGGGATGAGTTCCACATGCAAGGGCTCATGAGGGGCAAAGGCCTCTCGGAAGATTTCATAACCAGCAACGAAGATGAGCAGGGACATGACCAACGAGACCAAATTTTCTACTTTATAGAGACCGTAGGGGAACGTTTTGGAACGCCTTTTGGAAAGTTTGATCCCCATCAAAACCGAGGCTGAGGAGACCACATCGGTGAGGGAATGAATGGCATCTGCCATCAGGGCGACGCTTCCTGACAGAAGGGCCAGCACATACTTCATTACGGTAAGAAGGGCGTTGAAGATGATGGAGAGGAACGCTACCTTTTCACTCTGTTCGAGACTCATCTCGTCATGGTGAGGAGTTTTATCCCGGCGTGGTGAAGTTGCTGAAAGGTGGCCCCCTGACTTACATAACGCAATACCTGCTCTTCATCCACCACCTTGGACCCGGAGATGGCATCTATCCCATAATCGAACAAGAGAGGGGTGAGAGGCGTTGTGGGGCCAAGGAGCATGACAAAGGCACCCTGGCACAGTTGAAGCAGAGATTCCAGGGTATGGTTAATAAAGGCGGTGCTCGTTATCCCTACTACCTGACAGCGGGGAAGGATATCCAAAGCCCTATCTGCTTCGAGATCCCCTGGTTGTGGCCTCTTCTCAATGATCCAGAGGTTTCGGGCGGTCTCCTTCAGTTTGGGCACAAACGGAAAGTGGCCGACAATGGCCACATCTTTCCCAGACCCATGGGCAGCGAGGATCTCCGAGGCATTGGCTTCTGACCACTTATCTTCCTCGATCTCTATGAGCGAATTCATGGTCGCCATACCTATTGATGCCTCCATGAGGTGCTCTGAGCAGGCCAGTTTCATGAGTTCGGCGGCGTCTTTTTCAATTAATTTCCCTGCCTCCCGCACACTCGGGCCTGCGTGCGGAGGGGGTTCTGCCATAGTGGATGCAAGACCACAACCGCAAGTCAAGACAGCCGTCCAATGTGCCCCAATTCTCACATCTCTCACCAGTATATCTTGAGGGGAGAAATGATCAAGGAGGTCTTCGAGGATCTTCATTCCACCTGCCACTCGTCCCCGTGTTTGGGCCTGGTAAAGATCACCCTATACTGATCCTCGACTCCCTCGAAACAGATCTGGCACTTTTGGCATTCCTCGCTCTCCTCATCTGGTTTTTCCACGGCGGAGATGGGCTCCAGATGCACCTCAAAACCTGTTTCCTCATACATCTCCACCATCTCGCTCAACCTGGGCTCAGAGGCGATGAATCGCCTCTGCCATCCCTCCTTAATCAGATCCTCCTCCCTTTGGGTCATGGGGAGTCCTCTTCTCGTTAAGGACCTCTTCCACCCTTCGCCAGGTATCCCTGATGGCATCCTGGATTGCCGGACAAGGATATTCCATCACCGTCTTTTTCTCCACCATGGCCTTAACTACGGCTATGTCAAAGGGTACTTTTCCGACCAATGTGAGGTCCTCGCGCCGACAATAGTCCTCGATCTGAAGGGTCTGGGCTGGGTTTATGTCGTACTTGTTGATACAGATCATGGGGGGGATGTCAAAGTGTTGGGCCAGCTTGACCAGCCTCTCTAGGTCATGGATGCCGGCAACAGTAGGCTCCGTTACGACCAGGGCAAGATTTGCCCCTGCGAGGGAAGAGATTACAGGGCACCCGATCCCCGGTGGCCCGTCTATGATGATGAGTTCTATCTTCCTCTCCTTCGCTATCGATTGGGCTACTTTTCTCACCTCTGCCACCAACTTGCCCGAATTTTCCTCCCCGATACCCAGCCGGGCATGGATCATGGGCCCATACCGCGTCTCAGAGATGAACCACTCTCCAGAGAAGGCATCCTCCATAGTGATGGCCTCCTCCGGGCATCCCAGTGCACAGAGACCACATCGCTCACACTCGAGGAGATCTACTTTGCCATCTTCAATGGCATCATAGCGGCACAACTCGGTGCATATGCCGCATTCCGTGCATTTTTCCTTGTCCACCCTCGGCTTACGTCCTGAATAGAAGTCATTCTTCTCAATGGTCTCGGGCTCGAGGATGAGAAATAGGTCAGCGGCATCTACGTCGCAGTCTGCCAATACCTTATTCTCGACCAAGGATGAAAAGGCACCCACCAAGGTGGTCTTCCCTGTCCCCCCCTTTCCGCTTAAAATGGCCAGTTGTTTCATCGCCCCCCCTTTTCCGCTCTCATCAGGTAGTCTGCAATGGCCGCGTGGAGCCCCACCACTCCCAGCAGGGAGCAGTGGGTCTTTTTCGCTGGTACCCCTCCTGCTGCTTCAATGACGTCGTCATCGGTAATCTGTAATGCATCATCCAGATCTTTTCCCATGGCCAATTCACTCAGGATGCTGGTGGTGGCGATGGCTGCGGCACAGCCGAAGACCTTATACTTGATATCGGCGATTTTGTCATCTTCTATCTTTATATAGAGCTGTATATGGTCGCCACAATCGGGATCACCCACCAGGGCCACACCGTCGGGGTCCTCTATCTCGCCTGCGTGGCGGGGATTTTTGAAGTGGTCGAGGATGACCTTGTTGTAGACGATATAACCAATCGGTTCCTCTGGCCCCAGGTCCTGACGGTAAAGGTCTTTCCGATCCATCCTTATTTCCCCCCTTCTCCGTTTACCATCTCCTTTATCCGCGCAAAGAGGTCGATGAATTTATCCCGGTACTCCGGAAGTTCCCCTATCAGGGGGGTTCCTTCAGAATAGAGCTTGGCGATTCTGCGATCCATGGGGATCTCGAGGAAGATGGGGATCCCCTCCTGCTGGCAGTATTCTGCTACCCCTGTGTTCCCTACATCGGCCCGATTGATGAGGATACCCATGGGTATATCCAACTTCTTCAACATCTCCACCGTCAGCCTCAGGTCGTTCAGGCCAAAGGGGGTGGGTTCAGTCACCAGGAGGCAGAAATCGCTCCCCTTTACCGTCTCGATGACAGGACAGGATGTCCCAGGAGGTGCATCCAGGATGATTGTCCCCTCTTTTTTTATGAGGGACTTTTCCATCCTGATGATAGGCGTGGCCATGGGTTCTCCCACATTGAGCCGGCCATGTATGAATTCAATCCCATCCCTGCTCCCCATTTCTATCAACCCTATCTCCTTTTCTTCTTCCGTTATGGCCTCCTCAGGGCAGACATAAGAGCAGACGCCACAGCCATGGCAGAGTTCATCGAAGACCAGGACGCTCTGGGGGAAGACGACAAGGGCGTTGAACTCACAGGCCTCGGCGCATCGTCCGCAGTAGGTGCACTTTTCTTCGTCAATGCAGGGGATGGATATGGCGACAGTTATCTTCTTTTCTATCTGGGGCTTGAGGAAGAGGTGGGCATTGGGTTCTTCTACATCGCAATCGATGAGTTGGACCCTCTCCAATGCAAGGGCCATATTGGTGGCGATGGTGGTCTTTCCAGTCCCTCCCTTGCCGCTGGCCACGGATATGATCATCTTTTCTCCTCCAATAGCTCCATTGCCACCCTAGTAGGTACGCCGATGGCCACCCTATCCCTGGTTATCCCCCCATATTTCCTGGCATCACTGCAGCCAAAGGAGAGGGCGATTCGTTTCTCGACAAAGGCCTCCACGGCCACATGTCCACATATCGAGACAATACTCGAGAGGTCAACGGTTAGCTCCTCTCCAAAGTGGACCTGATAGGTCCTAAGCAACTTCATTACCTGCCCGGGCTGGAGATAGGATAACAATATATCGGGGCCATTCTTGACATTTAGGCCGATCCCCTTGAGGGAACCATTGATCCTCGGGACTTCTTGCACCAATTCTTCCGCCCCTATCTCGCTGAAGCCCTCCTGCTGGTGAAACCTCTCCACCATCTCCTCTTTGACCCCATTATCCCAGCCAAACACATAACGGGCCCCGCGGCAGTTGAGGTCTTTGGGGGTTAAGAGCACAGGACGCATCATGGACTTTGTGATGGCCTCGCAGAAACGGACATCCCTTATAGGATTTTCGTTTGAAGTGGGGAGTTCATCATAATAGAATTTAACCCCAATCCATCTACCCCCAAACCGCCGTTGAAATTCCTCTACTAAATCCATTACACTCCTCCTGCCCTCGCACTGGGGAGAACCTCAGGCGCAGATCATTTTTTAGCCTTTTATTTTCTGACCATGGGGGTGCCACACTGAGGGCAATTTACCTGGTAGCAGGGGACCCCAACTTGGTGAGGGGCCGTGGCACCACATTGGGGGCAAACACACTCTCCTGCTGGTCCAGCCCCTGGCCTAGTGCCACCCATTCTACCCCTGCCCATTCCACCCCCTCTGCCTTGCCCCGTCCCTCTGCCAGAACCCCCAGGGGGGCCTGTGCCGTCACCTCTAGGCATAAGATGTCCCTCCTTCCTAATGGATTATTTTTCGCAACAACGCTTAGGATTGTCGCAGGATACCCCCCTCTCGCAACACCTTGGGCCTGTTCCCTCACTGACTTCGCCCTTGAAGGAAAAGGAGGTAGGGGAGAGAACCCTCTCGAGGTCTTTGCTGCCACAACACTTGCACTCGAGCAGGTCGTCCTTCTCACCCACACCATGAAAGATTTCTAAGACCTCTCCACAGGCCAGACAACGATATTCATAGATTGGCATCCTCAACTCCTTTCCTGCTTTAGTTTAAAACCACCATGGCCCCCAGAACCATCTTCCCTTTCCTCTACCCCAAGCTCCCCAACAGGTGAAGGAGGCATAGGGGAAAACTCCCCACTACCGTCCTCTGAGGATTTTCAATATCTCCTTATTTGTTTAATATAGTAGGCCGAATTATCGCTTATTTTTTGAAATATCTATTGTCTTCTCCTTCCTCCTCTTCCCATTCCGCCGCCCATGCCTCTACCCATGCCGAAGTGGGATCCTACTGTTGCATCGCTTACATCTTGCAGTTGATTGTTTTTGAACAGGTTAAGGGTCTCCCTGACCGTGCCCGAGGCCCCTACATAGATCTTGAGCCCAGCGGCCATGAGCGAGGAGGCGGCATTGGGCCCTACATTGCCGGTAATGATTACTTCCACCCCTTTGTTGGCGATGAACTGGGTCGCCTGCGGGCCTGCACCACCGGCTGCCATCATGGCCTGATTCTCCACGGCCTCGAACTCCATGGTCTCAGGGTCTACAAAGATGAAGAACTGACAGCGGCCAAACCTGGGATCTATGGGCGAATCCAGGGTATTTCCAGTAGAACTGATCGCTATTTTCATATCTTTCTCCTCTCCTGATTTATTAATGGTGATGTTCGCAGCCAAAGGCCCCTTTGATCTCACCCCGCAGGTAGGCCAAGAGGATGTCTTCAAGGGTCCCCTGCGCCCCGGTGGTGACCGCCTCAATGCCGATCTGTTCAAAGAGCCCGATGGCCCGCGGTCCCATCCCCCCGGTGATAATCACCTGGGCACCCTGAGACTTGATGAACTCAGGCACTGCACCTGGGACATGGCTGTTGAAATATGGGTTGGTGACCACATTGATATCCAACACCTTGTCCCCGTCTACGTCCACCAAGGTATAATAGGGACATCTGCCGAAGTGGGCGCTCAAAGAACCTTTTAATCCTTGGTTGTCCTCGCTGGCAAAGGCAATCCTCATTGCCATCTCCTCCTTTTTATAATTTCTCTTTGTGGCTATCCTGGCCGCCTCACTATCCTCCTTTATCTCCTTTTTTCCCCTCCTTGTGAGATTCTACGGAAACCTTACACTTTTCAGCGATCTCTTCAAAGGCCTTTGTCACCTCAGAATCTGGATATGAAACAACATGAGGTGTGCCGCTGTCCGACCCCTGTACCACCTCTGGGTCGATGGGGATTCGACCGAGGAAGGGGACCTTCAGGTCCTTGGCCGCCTTCTCCCCCCCTCCTATCTTGAACAGGGGAATAAGATGACCGCACTTGGGGCAGCGAAGACCGCTCATGTTCTCCACGATACCGATGACCGGGACCTTCAACATCCTGCTGAAGTTTACCGCCTTCCTGGAGTCCAAGAGGGCCACATCTTGTGGGGTGGTGACGATAACAGATCCATCCACCCCCTCAATCAGGTGGGCCACACTCAAGGGTTCATCACCTGTCCCAGGGGGCAAGTCAACGATTAAGTAATCGAGTTCACCCCATTTTACATCTGCCAAAAACTGCTTGATGGCAACGTGTTTAAGGGGTCCTCGCCACACCACCGGGGAATCGGGATTGGGGAGCAAGAAGGCCATGGAGATCAGCTTTACATTTGTTAGAACCTCCACAGGTCGGATCCCATCATCCCCACCCCCCAAGGGCCTCCAGTCGACCCCCCACATCTTGGGGACGTCGGGACCGTGGATATCTGCATCGAGCATGCCTACATAATGACCCTCTTTGGCCAGGACAGCTGCCAGGTTGACAGCCACGGTACTTTTGCCCACCCCGCCCTTACCGCTCATTACCATGATTGTGTAGCGAATTTTCATGAGCGTCTGGCTTAGTCGTTTGTCTCGTTCCTCTTCTTCGGCCTTCCTTTGTTCTTCGCTGCGCGCATCTACGTGTTGTTGTGTGCTCATATTAGCTTTTTCTCCATTCTTATGATTTTTGCCTGAAATTCGTTTCCTCTTGCAAGAGGGGCTAGAAGGGGAGGGGTCCCCTCCCCAGCCTACTTTTTCTCCTCAGTTGAGAGCTCTTGGAGCCGCTTGTTGATCTCCTCCATCTGCCCCTGTAGGGCCTCCTGCTGATCCTTCAGGAACTCAGCCTCCTGTTCCTTGGTAGGGGGCTGCCCCCATGGGGCAGCATAGGGTGAATACCCAGCCCCATAGGGTGAATAGCCAGCGGCATAAGGTGTATACCCATACGGTGCATACCCCCAGCCCCAGCCTCTGCCCCAGCCTCTGCCTCTGCCCCAGCCTCTGCCCCAACCAAAGCCATAAGGGTTGGCATAGCCAGGAACTGGGTAGCCAGCGCAATAGCCTGCCGCCCTACCGGTCATTGGACCAAAACCAGCTGGACCTGTTCCATCTCCCCAAGGCATAATAACACCTCCTTTCAGTTAAAAGTGAAATCCTCTGGATCTTCCACGCCTTAGTCTTGCCACCATCGTCCGCGACACCGCCATCCCCGCTGACGTTGGCAAGTCCATGACCGCCGGCGGCTAAAGACCCTGCAACTGGGATCTAGCTCAGCGAACGTCTGCAGTATTTCTCTTATCAAGTTTAGGTCTATGCTATCTGTGAAGGTATCCTCGAAGATGTCTTCAACCACAACTGTTTTCTGCCTGTAGCTTGGCCAGCTTATCAAGTGGTCGTACTCCCGCTTTTTTTGATCATCACCGAGCACTTCATAGGCCTCATTTATTTCTTTAAATTTTTCCTCAGCATCTTTCGAATTTTCGGGGTTGTGATCAGGGTGATAGCGCAAGGCCAGCTGTCGGAAGGCCTTCCTGATATCATCGCTAGTGGAATCTTTACTTACACCAAGTATCTGATAGTAATCTTTCAAGGTCATGCTTATCCCTTCTTCAAAAGAATCTGGAGGATTCTACCCTATCTGTAACCGAAACTTCGGGAGCCATCCTCAATTCCTTTCCCTAATGTTTGCGGTAACCCCTTTTCCAGGGGTCTTTTTTCATTGCCAGGTAATCTCTTATCGCCTCTTTCAGCGTATCTGCTGCCAGAAGGGCACAGTGTTGGCTCTCCTCTGGCAGTCCGCCTAAGGCACTCAAAACATCCTGCTGACTAATCTTTCGAGCCTCGCTGATACTTTTTCCCTTTACCATCTCGGTGACCATGCTGCCTGAGGCAATGCTGGTTCCACAGCCGTCAGTCATAAAGGTGGCATCGACAACACTGCCGTTCTTTGCCCTGATCCATATCTCCATGGTATCACCACAGGTGCCAGTCACCCTGGCAAAGCCATCGGCATCCTCCATATCGCCTAAGTTTCTTGGGTTCATGGAATGCTCAATAGCTGTCTCAGAATATATTTTTCTCATCTGGGCTTTGATGAGTTCTTCAAACTGCTCCCATGATGAAGTCATTGCATTCCTCCTGCCTTAGGCTGCCTTGATATAACCAGCAATATCCCGCTATCGCTGCAATAGGTAAAGCGGTGAGCTTTCTTACTTCTTTTTCTTTTCTAACTCCTCGATGTGACGTTGAATCTCAGCTAGTTGTTGCGCTAGCATCTGTGATTGGTTTTTAAGCGCTTCAAGTTCCTGCTCCGGACTCGCCGGCTGTGGTGCTGGACTAACCGGTGGCACCATTCCAGCCCCTGTGCCTCCACCCATGCCCATGCCTCTGCCCATGCCTCTGCCCATGCCTCTGCCCATGCCCATGCCTTTGCCCATGCCTCCACCCATGCCACCACCTCCACCATAGCTCATACCGTAGTGAGCATCTACAGTAGGTTGTGAAGTAGCTTGAAATTGTCCAGGTTTGTAGGCTTGGACAGCATCATGCACCTTTCCCGAAACTCCGGTTATCACCTGAATTCCAGCGGCCGACAGCACCTGGTAGGCATTAGGGCCGCAGTTGCCGGTGAGCACTGCCTCTACCCCTTTACCGGCAATCATCTGGCCGGTGGAAATTCCTGCCCCACCAGCAGCCATGGCGTTAGAGTTCTCCAGGGCTTCAAACTCCATTGTATCCGGGTCAACGACAATGAAGTACTGACATCGGCCAAAACGTGGATCTACCTCAGCATCCAGGGTCGGGCCTGTAGCGGAAATAGCAATCCTCATAATTCACTCCTTAATAGTTGTTAATCGCCAAAATCAATGCTTAAGACTCACTTTCCAGTTGCTGAATCCTGGTCTCTATCTGCTCCAGTTGCCCTCTTAAGGCCTGGGCCTGGTTGTTCAGAAAATCAAGCTCCTGCTCACGGGTCATCTGAGGAGCAAACGGAACTGCACCTGCAGTACTCGATCTCGCTCCAAAGGGTACGCCGTATGGGGGATAGCTTCTTCCTATATATGTCGGCGAAGTGGGTGATAATGGGACAACACAAAATCCTCTACCCCAACCAGTCATTGGACCCAGCCCACGAGGGCCGGTACCATCGAATCCTGGCATAACGTACCTCCTTTACTGTGCCAATGAGGAGTGCTGGTTATCCATCATCGGCTATACATGATGATATCTTACTCTTCACCCTCCAGCTCGCGCATCCTGGCCTCAATCTGCTCCAGCTGTCCCTTTATTGCCTCCGCTTGGTTCTTTAGAAAATCAAGCTCCTGCTCCGGGGTTACCTGCGGGGCGAAGGGAGTGTTACCAAAAGTGGGTGACGCTGCTGCATAGGGAGGATATGAGCCCTGCCCGACACCAAATCCCTGGCTAGCTGGATAGGGAGCTTGTTGGTACGGCCATGCTGCTGGTGCACCAGCAGCACCACTGAGGAAGTAGCCGCATCTTGGCAATCCTCCTCTACCTATACCCACGTAAGGCCAGGGAGGAGAGTTGCCACGGAAGCCAAACCCCATACCTCCCCTAAAACCGCGTCCCATACCTCTGCCTCCACCAAATCCATTAGACATATTTCACCTCTTATTTCTTAAGCTCTTCCAGCCTCTTTCTGATGCTTTCCAGTTCACTTTCAAGCATCCGGGCCTGGTCTTCCAGCATGGCTATCTCCTGCTCCTTGGGCATAGGCCCCCACGGCCAGGCATAAGGTGTTGCCCCCCAGTATCCAGGCCACCCCCCTCTCCAAGGATTCCAGTATCCATACCACGGCCACATGTCTTTCACCTCCTTCGAAAAAGATTTAGCTCATGGTTTTACCACTAGGGGTACCAGTATGGTGTAAACCAGCGCCAGCCGAGCCCACGGCGTAATCGTTAATAGGGTGGATAGCCATAGGGTGTATAGCCATAGTAGGGGGCATATCCATAAGGGGAATACCCCCAACGGAATCCACGCCCCCAACCCCAGAATCCCCGGCCTCGACCCCGGAATCCGCGGCCCCACCAGCCCCTTCCTCTACCTCCCCATCTGGGGACATAGGGATTGGCATAGCCAGGAACTGGGTATCCGGCACAGTAACCTGCGGCTCGGCCGGTCATTGGACCAAAACCGGCTGGACCTGTTCCATCTCCCCAAGGCATATTAACACCTCCTTTCGTTTAGAAGTGAAACCCTCGAAAACGCCTCCGTCTCCTCCTGGGAGGGCATGGACCCATCCCCAGTTGGAGCCCCTTACTTAGGTAGAAGGCCAGGACTTCGTCCACATTCCCCATAATCCCCCAGGTGACATCTATGTGGTGCAACCTGAAGATCTCCTGCTGATACCAATCCACCCCTCCGGCGATGACCTTGGTAACCCCCTTCGAGGCGAGGAAGTCTGGAACCTCCATCGGGTGCAGATGTGTGATATCCACCTTTTCTATCCCTATCTTCCTTCTGCCCTGCAGCTCTGCTACCATGATCTCTTTTGCCAGAGACAACCTAGGGGCGATGCGATCTCCGTTTATGGGGATGGCGACCTTCATCTCTTAAAATTACAGCATTTTTTGTGCCAAATTTATGCCTTTTTAACTATGTGAATTTATTAAATATTTTAATGACAAAAAGGTGGCCCTCTAATTTTGTTTCATAATGCAACAGAATCTTTTCTAACCTTATCATAATATAAGCACTCTTTCTCAAAATACAAATTGCAACAGTATTGCAATATGCAACTAATCAGCGCTCATATTCCTCAGCTTGCGCCACAAAGTGGTCCGATGTATCCCCAATTCCCTGGCGGTCTTGGTCATGTTGCCACCGCATTTTTGTAGGGCATGGAGGATGTGCTCCTCTTCCATTTCCTTAATGGACCTCTTTTTCGCCACTGGGACCTTTTGGTCCCGCAGATAGCTGGGTAGGTGTTCCCATTGGATCTGAGACCCCTTACAGAGGATAAAGGCATGTTCAATGATATTCTCCAACTCCCTGATGTTGCCTGGATAGGAATAATTCATGAGGACGTTCATGACCTCATCAGAGACGCCGTGGATCTCCTTTCCGGTCTTCTTGTTAAACTTTTTGATGAAATGTTCGGTGAGGAGGGGGATATCCGTTCTGCGCTCCTTCAGGCTGGGCAGCTCTATTTTAACCACATTGAGCCTATAGTAAAGATCCTCTCTAAACTGCCCCAGCCTGACCAGTCTTTGGAGGTCCTTATTGGTGGCGGCCACTACCCGGACGTCTGCCTTTATGGTTGAGGTCCCTCCCAGGGGTTCGTATTCTTTGCTTTCCAGTACCCGCAGGAGTTTCGCCTGGATCCCAGGAGGGATATCACCGATCTCATCCAGAAAGATGGTCCCTTCCTCGGCCAGCTTAAACCTGCCCGGTTTGTCGCGCTTGGCATCTGTAAAGGCCCCCTTTAGATAGCCAAAGAGCTCTGATTCTAAAAGGGTCTCAGGGAGGGCACCACAGTTCACCTTCACCAGTGGGCCCTCGCTCCTGAGGCTGAGGTTGTGGATGGCCTGGGCGAAGAGCTCCTTGCCCGTACCGCTTTCCCCCTGGATGAGGACGGTGGCCTCGCTGCGTGCAATATCGGGGAGGATGCGAAATATGTTCACGATGGAGGGATGTTTGCTGATGATGTCGTGAAAGGAGTACTTTTCGTGGATCTCTTTGTCCATTTCCTTGATCAAAGACAGGTCGCGGAAGGTCTCCACTCCTCCGATGATCTCACCCTTTTCGTTCTGGAGGACGGCCGTACTGATGCTGACCGGTATCTCTTGGTTTGATTTGTCGAGGATGTTGATTTCTTTATTGACGATGTTCTGCCCTGTCTGCATCGTCTCCCGCAGGGCGCAACTGTCCATGCAGACATTAGTTCGAAATATTTCATAGCAATATTGGCCGATGGCCTCTTGCTTTGAGAAACCGGTTATCCTCTCCGCCGATTTGTTAAAGGAGGTTATTCGCCACTCGTTGTCCACGGTCAAGACACCATCAGGGATGCTGTCGAGGATGATATTGATATAGTTTTCTTTTTCCTCCATAGGGTGCCTTACTTCACCTCCTGATGTTCTCTATATATCGCTCTGCCGCGAAGGCGGCGATGGCGCCGTCCCCTACAGCGGTGGCGATCTGTCTCAAGTCCTTGCTTCTTACATCTCCGGCAGCGAATATTCCGGCCACAGAGGTGGTGCATTTGTCATCGGTGATGATGCAGCCTTTTTCGTCCAGTTCGACCACACCACGAACAAATCCTGTATTGGGCCTCTGGCCTATAGCGATAAAGAGCCCATCGACAGCCAGTTCCTTGCGACTAGATGTGTGGACATCTTCTAGGACCAACGTCTTTAAGGTCCCCCCTCCCTTAATCTCTCGGACCACCGTGTTCCAGACAAATTCGATCTTAGGATTTTCTAGGGCCCTGCTCTGCAGGACCTTTTGAGCCCTTAATGTATCTCGACGGTGAATTATGAATACCTTGTGGGCGATTCTGGTAAGGTAGATGGCATCTTCCACCGCCGTGTCACCCCCACCCACCACAGCCACCTCTTGATCCTTAAAGAATGCGCCGTCACAGGTGGCACAATAGGAGATCCCTTTGCCGGCAAACTCATCCTCGCCGGCCACCCCCAATTTATTCCATTGGGCCCCGCTGGCAATGATAATGGCTGAAGCTGAGAACCTTTTGTCCCCTGCAATGACAATCCTTTCCTCTCCCTGCAACACTATCTTATTCACCTTGGTGAACTGAACGATCTCGAGGCCAAATTTTGTTGCCTGTTTGGTGAAACTGTCAATAAGTTTCTGTCCGGAGATGCCGTCGGGGAAACCAGGGTAATTTTCTATGTTCTCTGAGTTAAAGGCTTGACCACTGGGAACCATGGCCTCCAGAAGGATGGTCCGTAGATGTGCCCTGGAGGTATACAGACCCGCGGTCAACCCTGCTGGGCCACCACCAATAATGATCACTTCATAATCTTCCATGGCAACTTAGACCTCCCGAATCCTCTGAGACCCCTCTATTATGGAATTTTAACAAAGGCTTGTCAAAGTTATTATATATATCTTCAAGAGAATGTAATCATTTTGCACCTTCTCTTCAAGGGGAATTATTATTCCTCCGTTTCGCCTCCCAGTTTGATCTTGACAGGTAAAGGAGATTTATGGTATAAGATTATTATTAGTAAAGTTTCCAAAAAGGGAGGGAGAAGGGAATGATTGAAAAAAGGGTTGTCGATGCGTTAATAAAGATAGTGGGAAAGGACGATGTCCTCACAGAGAAGGAAGACCTCGCCTCCTATGCTTTCGATGGGACGGCCACTTGGGCTCATGAGCCTGATGTGGTGGTTTTTCCCAGCTCGGCTCAGGAGATATCGGAGGTATTGAAGCTGGCCAACAAGGAGCGGGTCCCTGTTACCCCACGCGGGGCAGGCACCAATGTAAGCGGTGGCTCAATACCGATAAAGGGAGGGATTGTCCTGTGTACCACCAAGATGAATAAAATCCTGGACATAAATAAGACTAACCTGACAGTTACTGTCGAGCCTGGTGTAGTCCTCCAGGACCTAAACATGGCCTTGGCTAAACAGGGTCTGTTCTACCCTCCTGACCCGCAAAGCTTTCTTGGCTGCACTATGGGTGGTACTGTAGCTGAGAATGCTGGTGGTCCCTACTGTGTGAAGTATGGCGTGACTAAACAGTATCTTCTCGGGCTAGAGGTGGTTCTGGCCAATGGCTATATTATGAAGCTTGGTGGGGTGACGGTTAAGAATCGCACAGGCTATGAGCTGATAATGCTGTTCACCGGCTCTGAGGGAACCTTGGGGGTAATAACCAAAATGACCCTGAGATTGTTGCCTCTGCCGCCGGCAAATAAAACTATGATGGCTGTTTTTGATGATATGGCGGTGGGTGGTCAGGCAGTATCCGATATTCTGGCTAGTGGGGTGATACCAGCGAAAATTGAGTTTGTTGATAACTTTGTTATCAGGCGGATTGAGGAAATGACGCCTATGGGTCTGCCTGTAGAGGCGAATGCCCTGCTTCTGTTGCAGGCTGATGGCTCCTCGGCTGCCGTAGAGGCAGACTCTGAGCAGATTGTTGACATCTTGAAAAAGAGTGGAGCTAAAGAGGTCAAAGTAGCCAAGGATGCCAATGAAGCGGCTATGTACTGGAAGATGAGGAGTGCCGGCTTTGCCGCTGTTTTTGGTGCTGCTCACACGGTTCTGGCTGAGGATGTAGCTGTGCCCCGAGATAAGCTTGCTGAGTTCATACGAAGATTGGGTGAGATTTCTGAGAAATCCGGTTTCTTCATCCAATTCCTGGGTCATGCCGGGGATGGGAATCTCCATCCATCTATATTCACTGATATGAGGAATAAAGAGGAGTTTGCCAGAGCTCAAGATACCATGGCTGAGATATTTAGAGCGGCCATGGAGTTAGGTGGGGTGCTTTCTGGAGAGCATGGCATTGGCTTGGAGAAGCAGCGTTTTTTAAAGGAGGCTATGGACCCGGTGGCCATTGATCTGATGAAGGGCATCAAGAAGCTTGTAGATCCCAACAATATCCTCAACCCGGGCAAGATTTGGGAGGAAGCTGAGGCCTAAGTATTTCGGCCTCGTTTGTGCAAAGGGCCTGATAGTATTCTAAATATGAAAAAGGAGGTATATCATGACGGTAAGTAAATGGATGCACGCTGGGACTATTTTGAAGATGAATGCTATCAATTATCCCGACAAACTCGGATGTCAGGATAAAAATAAGAGCTTCACCTTCAAGGAATGGAACGAGAGGGCCTGTAGGTTGTCTGATGCCCTGACAAAGATCGGAGTTGGGTATCAGGATCGCTTTGCAATCCTGGCCTATAACCGCGTAGAGTGGTTGGACATCTATGCATCCTGCGCCAAAGGTGGGCAGATAATGGTCCCCATTATGTTCCGTCTCGCACCTCCTGATTTCGAGTACATCATTAATCACTCCGAGAGCAAGGCATTCATCGTGGAGGAACCTTTTGTTGAGGCGGTCAACAGCATCCGTGATAAGCTCCCCATTCCCAAAGAGAACTACATCTATATGGGTGAAGGGAAGACCCCGGATGGCTACGTCAACTACGAGGATTTTTTGGCAGGTGGTTCTCCAGAGGAGCCCGATATAGTGGTGGATGGGGAGGATACCTGGACCTTTATGTATACCTCCGGGACCACGGGCAGACCCAAAGGGGTGGTCAGGACCCATGAGAGCTACGTCGCCCAATATATGCTTAACAACATCAACACAGGGGTCAGGCCAACGGATAAGGTGATGCTGGTAATGCCTATGTGCCACGTCAATTCCATCTTCTATTCCTTCCCCTATACCCTTGTGAGTGCACCGGTGATGGTCTATAATATGGTCAGTTTTGATCCAGAGGATATGTTGAGGACCATGTCCGAGTATCAGATCACCTTTACCTCCCTGGTGCCCACCCACTACATCATGATGTTGGCCTTGCCTGATGAGGTGAAGAACAAGTATGATGTAAGCTGCATCAGGCAGTTGTTGATCTCCTCGGCACCGGCCAGGAAAGACCTCAAATTGGCCATCATGGACCACTTCAAGAACGCAGAGCTCTGGGAGGCCTATGGATCGACAGAGGCAGGATTGGTAACGCTGTTGCGTCCAGAGGATCAATTTAAGAAACTGGGTTCCATAGGAAAAGAGGTCTTTGGCACAGATCGGATAAAGATTCTGGACGAAGAGGGCAATCCAGTACCGGAGGGAGAGGTTGGTGAGCTCTATTCCAGGACGCCACAGGTCTTCAAGGAATACTGGAAAGATCCTGAGAAGACCAAGGAGGTCTTCCAGGGAGAGTGGTTTACTGCTGGTGATATGTGCAAAAGAGACGAGGAGGGATATTACTATTTAGTAGATAGAAAGGCGAACATGATCATCACTGGTGGGGAGAACGTGTTTCCCTCTGAGGTGGAGAACGTAGTGGGCGCCCATCAAGCTGTCAAGGATGTAGCGGTCATTGGTGTGCCTGACGCAAAATGGGGTGAAGCGATCAAGGCAGTGGTGGTCCTTCACGACAAGTATGAGCCGAGTGATGAGTTGGCAAAGGAGATTATGGATTTCTGCAGGGGGAAGATCGCCGGCTATAAGCGACCTAAGACTGTGGACTTTATCAAAGATGAGGAGATGCCCCGCACCGGTACCGGCAAGATCCTACACCGGATTCTGCGCGAGCAGTATGGGAAGTGGAGTGATGAGCAGTAGATAGAGGGACAGAAAGAGAATAAGGAATTTGAAGGGGCCCTGCCCTTGTGGCAGGGTCCCTTCATCTCAGAGGTCCATTTTTACCCTTAATTTATATTGCTCCCTCTTTAAGTATTTGAAGGAATTCTTTGGCCGGGGGAGAAAGCGATTCTTTTTCCAGAAAAAAGACCCGAACATCCAAAGATATCTTTCCTGAGGAGAGGCGCAAGGGTCTAAAGACCCCTTTTTCGATCTCGTCTCTTATAGATAAGAGAACGAAGAAAGAGACTCCCTTCCCTTCCTTTACTATTTCTTTGATAAAATCGAAACTACCTCCTTCCAAAAATATATCTGGGTCAAAATGATATTTTTTGAATAGCTTAAAGATGGCGTATCTTGTGGCCGAGCCTTCTTCCCTCAGGATGATACGCTCCTTTTTCAACTCTTCGATATCTACCTCGTCTCTCTTATCAAACCACTTATGTTTGTTGGAGACTACCAGGAAGACCTCCTCCTTGTGAAAGGGGATCGATGGCAAACTTTTCCCGTATCTCGTATCGGCCACCAGGGCCAACTCATTTTCCATCTTGACCACGCTCTCGGTCATTTGGATGGAGCTCCCCTCCCCAATCACCATTTTGACTTGGGGATTTCCCTTTTGGAAAGTGGACACAAAGGGGGGCAGGACATATTTCGCATAGGTCCTTGTGGTTCCAACCCTCAAAACCCCCTTTTTCACCTTCCCCAGATCTAAGAGATGATCCTCCGCTTCGGCAGCCAGCTCAAATATCTTCTCGGCATACGAATAAAGGGTCCTTCCTGCATCTGTCAGTTGTAGTCGGTTCCCCACCCTTGCGAAGAGTCTGACGTGGTAAAATTTCTCCAGCTCTCTGATCTGCATGCTAACCGCTGGCTGGGTGACCAATAGCTTGTCGGCTGCACGGGAGCAACTCCCATATTTAGCGGTGAGATAGAATACCTCTAACTTTTTGGGGTTCAAGAGAGGTTCCTCATCCAAAAAATAAAACTTTATTTTATTATTAAAAGAATATTCATAAGATGGTTTTATAGTAGCATAAATTTATTTTCCTTGCAAAAGGAAAGGATCTCTTTTTAAATACTTTAATAAAGGGTCCATTTTTGACTTGCATAACTATGGCTTAGAACAATTAAGTCAACAAGAGAAAGGAGGTCTTTATGAAAGAGGAGAAGATAGGTATAGGTCCTTCAGGGAGGATAGGTGGGCTCATCCAGGTCATTGCTTGGATAGTGGTGGGGATCGTTATTTTCGTCTATTTTCTACCTGTAGATCTCATCATCCTGAAGATACTTCCTGCAACCCTCATCATGCTTATTGCCATTGGCCATCTGGTATTATTGGGGGATAATTGGCCATTATCACCTCCTGCTGGAAGTTGGAGGCCAGAAAAGTCCCGTTTTGTCGCCGGCCTGGGGATGACCGTTATTTGGGCCATTTTCACCTTCGCCATCTTGCTCTTCATGATATTTATCTATCCCAAATGGCCGATAGGTCCCCTTTACCTCTGGTTTGGTGTAGTCGGCTTTTGGCTCACCTTGCTTTATGGGATCAACTGGGGTGGGTGGCCCTTTAAGGGGCGTTTGCACCCGTGGGTGACGATGTTTATCAGTTTCATCATCGTCTTTGGCCTATCAATCTTGATCTGGAATTTTCTTACCAACCTGGATGGGACTCCCCTAGCCGATACCCCTATGAATCATAAAGGGCCTCTTAATGTCGATTGGCTGACCGGCTTTTTGGTATGGTCCATCGGTTGGTTTTTTGTCTTTAGCCCTGTCTTCACCACTCAAGGTTCCCCCTTCAGGAAATGGGGTCATCCGGGAGCGGCCATTGGTCAGACGATCCTTGCACACATCTTAGGATATCTATCATGGAAGTTGAGTCTATCCCTTGGTCTCAGCCTCACTTTTTCTTTCGCCGCTATAGGGTCTTCCCTCATCTTTTGGCCCCTGGTCCATTCATGGCATCTCGGGTTTTGGGGGGTGGCCAAATACACCCAACCCAAGAGGGGGATTTATGGTTTCATTCTCCAATGCGTTATCATCGCCGTTTGGATCTTCATCCTCAGGGCGATCCTTGGCCCCATCGCCGGGACAGCGGCGGAGCTCAAACTTCCTGCTGATGTAAACATCTTCATCATATATCTCAATTTGTGCATCGTCGCGCCAGCCTTGATTGCCCACAACGCCTTCTGGTTGAGATGGCCACTGACATTACCAACACCGCCAGGGACTCCCCCTCCTGATCAGGCGGGGGGATGATGAAGCGAGTGAGAAGAGGGCTGAAATTTTGATCGGAGGAGGTGAAAGTAAAAAAATAAAAATCTATAGAGGGATTTAGGGGGTAATTGTTCTTAAAGTCTAAAATCTTCTTTGGAAGGAGGGAGAAAGATGGCAGAGAAAAAAGTAGCCAGGTTTCCTGACCCCCATGAATACGTGGAAAAGGAGGTACCGCCGGAACTTGAGGGCTGGGAGGAGATGTACCCACCACACTTTTTGTTCGGCAAGGAAAGGGAGGAATGGGAAAAGAAGCAGTTCTGGTATCTGGATAAGATACATGCCCCGGAACCCATGCCTCCCCTTGACCAGATATTCCAGCAGGCATGGCAAATATCACTGTCCCAGCATACCACCAGGGTGTTTTGCATTCCCCCAGCCCAGGGGATAGCACATCGTATGATTGGCTGCTATCAATATATCTGTGCTATTGAACCACCTCCTGAGGAGGTGATAAAGGAGAAGGCTGAGCTGTTTGGTGTGCGGGCGCATTATCCTATTGAGCACTATGATGAGCTTTGGGATGAGTGGCTTGGCAGAATGCAGGCACTAGGCAGGGAGATGGAGGGGATAAAGGTACCTCAGGAGTTACCCAAGTACATGCCGGCTGAAGAGGTTGCCCCCAATCCTTACCGTGGCTATAGCCCTGGTTATGAGCTGATAGAGGCCTTTGATAGAGCTAACGATTGTATGTACAAGGGCTGGCAATACCACTTCAACTACTTGAATCTCTCTTACCTGTATTACCTGACGTTTGGTGATGTAGCCAGAAAGCTTTTCCCAGGGATAAGTGAGAGCACGATTGGCAAGATGGTGGCTGGGGCTGAGGTATCGATGTTCCGCCCTGAGGAGGAGCTTTGCCGGTTAGCCAGGGAAGCTCATGCAGTGCCCAAGGTGGCTGAGGTTTTGAGGAAAGAGGCTCCAGCAGCGCGGAAGATAGAGGAGCTGAGGAAGTTCGATGCAGGCCAGGCCTGGCTCGACGAGCTTGAAGGGATTAGGGAACCCTGGCTTTATATCTCCTGTGGTAGCGGATGGTACTATTACGAGGGGAGCTGGGTTAATAAGCTGGATGTGCCGTTTGGCTATTTGAAAGGCTATCTCGAGCGTCTGGCTAAAGGGGAGAAAATCGAGAGGTCGCTTTCTAAAATTGCTGAAGCCAGGGATAAGTTGATTAGCGAGTATCGTAAGCTCATCAAAACGGACGAGGACAGAAGCTCGTTTGATAGTGCTTACAAAGACTGCCGGGTCATATATAGGTATGCCGAGGACCACCTCTTCTGGGTAGAGCACTGGTTCCATACCATATGGTGGGACAAGATGAGAGAAATCGGAAGGGTTCTGGTCAAGTGCGGAGCGCTGAAAGAAGAGGATGACATATTTATGTTTAACAGGTTGGAGGTTCCCACCGTGATAGAGGACGCTGTTACTACCTGGGCCTTGGGTGAAGGAGTACCTATGTTGAAGTGGGGGGAAAGGGCACAGAGGCGCCGGGAGATACTCCAAGCGGCTACTAAATGGTCGCCCACCCCAGCGCTGGGGGTTCCGCCTGAGGAGGTGGCTGAGCCATTCACAATAATGCTCTGGGGCGTTACCACCGATAAAGTAGCAGAGTGGCTAAAAGGAATGGCTGTAGTCCCAGAGGAGGTGACCGAGATTAAAGGCTTTGCCTCTTCATTCGGGGTCGTTGAGGGGACAGCCCGGGTGCTTAAGTCCCTTGAAGACGTCGTAAACCTTCAAGAGGGCGAGATTATGGTCTGCCCAAGCAGTAATCCTGCCTGGGCTCCCGTATTTACCAAGATTAAGGCTTCGGTGACTGACATTGGTGGGCTGACAAGCCATGCTGCTATAGTATGTAGGGAGTATGGTGTACCAGCAGTCACCGGCACTGGTATCGCTACCTCAGTGATTAAAACCGGGGACAAGATAAGAGTGGATGGCGATAGCGGAATTGTAACTATACTAGAGAGGGCGTAATAACTGACTAGGGGGTATGTGCTGTGGCACATACCCCCAGCCCGTTGGAAGGAGGAAGATGATCCCTACCAAGTGGATATATCGGTTTGATGAGTTAGGCAAGGAGCACAACGATATAGTGGGGAAGAAGTGTGCCAGTCTAGGGGAGATGACCAGAGCTGGGTTTCAAGTCCCCCCTGGGTTTGCCCTGGCACTGGAAGCTTATGATAGGTTTATGAAAGAGACTGGTGCTATTGAGGAGGTTCGACAGTACCTGACTACATTTAGTGCCGACCCCAATAACCCCGCTGATATGTCAAAATATGAGGAGGCGTCCGAGGTAATACGAGGTATTGTGGAATCTAAAGAGATGCCTCAGGATATGGAGGATGTTATCAGGCAGTATTACGATGGGCTTTGCCAAATGACAGGCATTAGTGATATTCCCGTGGCCACACGCTCAGCGGGACCAGCCAGCCACCCTGGGCAATACGAAACCTACCTCTATGTCAGGGGCGGTTCGGAGGTAATGGAAAACATAATCAAGGTATGGTCGAGCACATTTAACCAACGGTCCATTATTGCCCGTGCTCGCCTGGGACTCCCCCTGGAGTATGACCCTGTTGGTGTGGCTGTGCTTAAGATGGTAAATGCCAGGGCAGCTGGTGTCATGTTTACCTTAAACCCGGTTACTGGTGACCCATCTAAGATTGTGATAGACGGGAACTGGGGCCTAGGTGAGAGCGTGGTCAGCGGCTCGGTTACCCCCGATGAGTGGATGGTGGATAAGGTTATACTTGAAATTACCAAGGTCATAGTTTCACCAAAGCTCAAGGAATATGTATTGGACACAAAGACAGGCAGGACCATGTTTGTTGATATCCCACCTGATCGACAAAACGCGCCTTGTCTAAGCAGAGAAGAGATATTGGAGCTAGCCAAGATAGGCAAGAAAATAGAGGACCACTATGGGATAGCCCAAGATACGGAATGGGCTATAGATAATGACCTCCCCTTCCCGGAGAATGTATTTATGCTGCAATGCCGGCCAGAGCAAGTGTGGAGCCAGCGCAAGAAAGAGCCCCTCCTCGGCAAGAAGAGCGGTTACGAGCTGCTAATGGAAAAGGCATTAACGCCGACGAAGGTTAAACTATGAATGGCAGACAGGGCTGGGACGAAAGGGGGGGGTGGCAACAGGGTTCAGAATCAAATTTGTCAACGTCTCAAAAGGGATAGTAACCTTTTGGGAATTTTATTCATTCATAGGGGGTATATCATGAAAGACCTGAGAGACTTCATCAAAGAGTGTGAAGAGATGGGGGAATTAAAGAAGATCACGGCAGAGGTGGATTGGGATCTCGAATTATCCCACATTGCCAAGCTCAATGAGGAGAAACAGGGTCCGGCCCTTCTTTTTGAGAATGTAAAGGATTATGATTCTCCAGTGCTCACCAGTGTCTGCACCACCACGGAAAGACTGTCGCTGATCATGGGTATGCCAAAGGATTCAACCTTAGTAGACCTTATGAGGCATTGGGTAGAAAAGGGAGAGATCAAGGTTCCCCCTAAATTAGTTGATACTGGCCCTTGCAAGGAAAACAAAATGATGGCCGACGAGGTCGATCTTTTCAAGTTCCCCGTGCCCAAGTTCTTCCCCATGGATGGTGGACGGTTTTTCGGAACAGCCCACTTTGTGGTCACTAAGGACCCGGAATCGGATTGGGTCAATGTGGGAACTTACAGACTGCAACTCCTCGATAAGAACATACTGGGAACCCAGTTTATAAAAGGGAAGCACTCCGATATCATGCTCAAGAAATACCAGGCCATGGGCAAACCCATGCCCGTAGCAGTTGTGGTGGGGTGTGATCCTCTCCTGTTCCTCATGGGCGCAGCCCGGTTGTCCGCCTTTGAATCCGAGTATGATCTTGCAGGCTCTATCCGTGGGGAGCCCATTGAAGTTGTTAGGTGCGAGACGAATGACCTGATTGTCCCGGCCACATCAGAAATCGTGGTGGAAGGAGAAGTGGATGCTGATAAGTTTATGGAAGAAGGTCCTTTTGGCGAATACACAGGCTACTATTCAGGCGTAGGCTCCAATCCCCGGAACTATATAAAGGTCAATTGCGTCACCCACCGGAATAACCCCGTTTTTATGGCCACAACTGTGGGCCGGGCCGTTACGGACACACACATGACCATGGCCCTCACCTATGGCTCTACCCTGTGGCAGCAGCTTGTGGCCATGAAGATACCCGGTATAAAGGCTATCTACTGCCCGCCCGAGGGGTCGGGAAGATTTCTGGCCATAATCTCCGTGAAGCAGATGTATCCCGGGCACGCCGACCAGGTACTCACTGCCGCCATCTCAACGGAGATGGGGGCCTATGGCCTCAAAACCGTCATTGTAGTGGATGAAGATATTGACCCCTGGGATATCTCCCGGGTCATGTACGCGTTGAGCTTCAGATTCCAGCCCAACAGGTCCCAGGTCATTAAACGGGGTAGATCCACGCCGTTAGACCCTTCCCTTCCCATAAACGCAAGGGAGATAACCGGCAGGTTGTTACTGGATGCAACCATTCCATATGAGTGGAAGGAGAAACCCATACCGATAGAGCTCGACTCAGAAGTAGTCAAGAAGGTCGAGAGTAGGTGGTCGGAGTTAGGTTTAGAATAGTTGGCTTCTAGGGTATCCTCTTCGTATCGTTACCCAATCCTCCCCTTTTAAAGGGTGAGGGTTGGGCAAAGAGAGTGTAGTGCTGTATTGTTTGGGAATTATCCTAACACCTTGGGGGTGAGCGATGGCAATTGTCGTCATTGGTATGCTGGATGAAAGGGAAGAGGGCCTTCGGTTGTTAAGAGAGTATATAGAACGGCGAGGGCATAAAACCATACTTATTGATGTTAGCATAGGTACTGGAGGGATTATACCCTCGTTAAGGGCAGAGATTTCATGCGAAGAAATAGCCCATGCCGGTGGAACGACCGTAGAAAAGATCAAGGAGGTGTTGACAAAAGAAAGGGAGAAGGCTACCTCTATGATGGCCGAGGGATTGAAGAAAAAGGTGCTTGAACTATATGAATCTGGGGAACTTCAGGGGGTTATAGCGGTTGGTGGAATGACGGGCACCTCCCTGTCCCTCACCGCAATGAGGGCTTTGCCCTTTGGGGTGCCCAAGGTTTTGATATCAAGCGTAGCAGCCATGCCGGCATATGCCAAGAGGCTTGCGGAATATTTTGGGGTCAGGGACATAACGGTGATGCACAGTGTGGTTGACACCGTGGGCCTAAATCCCTTAGTGAGAAGTCTGATGGTCAATGGCGCTAATGCTATATGCGGAATGGTTGAAGGATTTGAGCCCCCTGAGAAGGAGGGAAGGCCCACCATTGCACTCACGGAGCTTGGTTTTTGCGATAAAGGTGCCCACTATGTAAGGGAACTTCTGGAGAAGAATTATAATATAGTCTCCTTTCATGCTACCGGATTGGGCGACCGAGCTGCGGAAGACCTGGTCAACCAGGGATTGTTCGGGGCCTTTATCGATCTGGTGCCGGCCGGCTTTAGCGAGTATCTATTAGGGGGCAATCGCGCCGCTGGGCCGGACAGGCTGGAGGCAGCCTGTAACCAAGGCATACCCTACATCCTTGCCCCTTGCGGGTTTGACATGATAAGTTGTGGCCCCATTGAGAGGAGAGATAAGGCTGATCCCCTCTGGGTCTCCCGAAGGCTGGCTGAGAGGAAGCTCCTGGTTCAAGATGCTATGAGAGTTCAAGCGAGAACAAGCGCTGAAGAGATGCAGATTATCACCCGGGCAGTGGCGGAAAAACTGAATAAGCACAAGGACAAGAAGTTAGTAAAATTCTTGATCCCCACCAAGGGTTTCTCCTCGCTAAGCGTCGAGGGTGGTGCACTTTATGACCCGAATTTAGACCAAACCTTCATGGATGAACTGAAGAAGAACCTGGACCCGGAGATAGAAATCATAGAGGTTGACGCCCACATTAATACCCCAAAGTTTGCCCGGACAGTTGTAGAAGCCCTCGAGCAGACCTTGAAGAAGGATACTCCATAGTAAAGATAAAAAAGTGAAGAAACAGGTGCTTATTATAGCCACCCTTGATACTAAAGGAAGGGAAGCGGCATACGTTAAAGATTGTGTGCAAGAGTTTGATATCAATCCAATTCTCATGGACATCGGAACCCTAGGGGGGCCGTTAACCACACCTGATATCACGCGAGAAGAAGTCGCAGCCGCTGCAGGGTACAATCTCAATCAATTCATCAACGACCAAGACCGCTCTGGTGCTGTTAAAGCTGTTCAGGAGGGTGGCACTATCCTGGCAAACCGTTTGCTTGAAGAAGGCAAACTCCATGGAGTATTTGGAATGGGGGGAGGCACGGGTACTGCCATTGTCACCGCAATCATGTGTTCCCTTCCTTTTGGCCTCCCTAAGGTGGTGGTTTCCACAGTGGCCTCCAGGGATGTACGGGAGTATGTAGGTACTAAAGACATCGTGATGTTCCATTCTGTGGCGGATATTTTGGGGTTCAACGAATTTATTCGACTGATTCTTGGGCAGGCAGCGCATGCAGTATGCGGAATGATAGAAAAAGGGAGTGAAGTTCTTAAGGGAAAACCGATGATAGCCGTGACCGCTTATGGACTTAACTCTTCTTGTGCCATTCAGGCTGAACCCCTCTTGGAAGCAAAAGGATACGAAATGGTCGCCTTTCACGCCAATGGGTGCGGGGGGATGGCTATGGAGGAATTCATTGAACAGGGTCTTGTGGCTGGCGTGCTTGATTTTACCCTTCATGAGATAGCTGATGAGATGTTTGGTGGTTATTGCAAAGGCATAGGTCCGATGCGGCTTGAGACAGCAGGCAGGACTGGAGTCCCCCTCCTTCTGGCACCTGGTGGGCTTGATAACGCGGTCTTCAGCCCTTCTTACCCCATGCCTGATCAACTAAAAGGAAGAAAGATATATTCTCATGATATACGGTTTTGTGTTCGTATGGAGTCTGAAGAGATGAAGGCGTTTGCCCGGATCATCGGAGAAAAACTAAACGAATCTAAAGGGCCAACTTATATGCTTATTCCGAAACAAGGATGGTCTGAAGCTGATAAACCAGGAATGGAGCTTTTTGATCCTCAGACAGATCATATCTTTGTAGACGAGCTCAAAAAGATAATCAAGCATACTATCCCCATCGAAGAGATGAATGTCCATATAAGCGAACCTGCCTTTGCCAAACGGGCAGTGGAGGTTTTAGATAACATGATACGATCACAAAAGGCTTGATTTACGTCAGACGCCCCTGGTCGCCTCACGAGGAACGAAAGGGTATTATTAGGTGCGCTCATGGATCATGGAGAGTATCGGAGAAGAAAAATAACCTTGGTGTCTTTGAGGGAGATAATGGATTTCCTCCCGTTTAAAGGAGAAGTTGATGGTCAAAGATTGGCCGCTCATCAAAAGTGTTAAAGAGTCCGATTATTCCCTGTTCAGCGTTCGTATTGACACCGTCCTTTCGCCTCGCACTGGCAAGACTCATGACTTTTATGTGATCGAGACCCTCGATTGGGTAACCGTTATACCCTTGACTCCTTCCTTAGAAGTGGTGATGGTGAGGCAGTTCAGGCATGGGATAAAGGGGGTTACCTTGGAGACCCCCGGGGGGTTGGTGGATCAGGGTGATGATCCCTTGGAATCTGCTCGGCGTGAGCTTATGGAAGAAACGGGATATAAGGCCCGGGAAGTAGAATTGTTGGGAGAACTCTCTCCCCAACCCGCCCTCTTCAACAACCGCTTTTTTGTCTATCTGGGGAGGGATGTAGAAAAGGTGGCCCCACCATGCCAGGATGAGGGGGAGGACCTGGAGGTAGTCTTGGTGCCCCTGCAGGAGATCAAGGGGATGATCAGGAGGGGGGAGATAGGGCATGCATTGGTGTTGGCGGCCTTCCAGCTCTTCTTTTTTCATGCAAAAGAAAGGGGATTCTTTTAGTGCGCTCTTGGAAGGTATCGGAGAAGAAAGGTGAGCTTGAGGTCTTTGCCCAAGTGGAGGTGCTTGGCGATGACCTGTTGGTGATCCTCTGGGGGGGGACGAGGCCGCATATCGGGGCCATCGGGGTGGCCCAGCCCAGACCTAGCCTAAAAGATCCCAAGACGATAAGTGCTACCAGTTCGGTCTTCACATTTTTGGGACATAAAGAGGATGTGCTGGTCAAGGCGATGTCCGAAGAGCTGGCAAGCAGGTTGAACAAAAAGGTGGTGGTTGTCGCCGGAATGCATTGGGAAGAGCTGAAAGGTAAGGAGATAGGGGAGGTTATAGAGATTTGCCAAAGACTCAAGGAGAGGATACTGGAGGAGATGAAGAAGAGATGAAGCGGATCATCGTGGGGATTACCGGTGCCTCCGGTGTCATATATGGGATACGGTTACTTGAGGTGTTGAGGGACCTAAAGATGGAGACCCATTTGGTCCTCACCGAGGCGGCCAAAGAGAACATCGGCATAGAGACCACTTTTTCCGTAGAAAAGGTAGAGAAATTGGCTTATAATGTCCATGATATAAAGGAGTTGGCAGCCCCCCTGTCCAGCGGTTCCTTTAAGACCGATGGGATGGTGATCGCCCCTTGTACCATAAAGACCCTTTCCGGGGTGGCCCATTCATATACAGAAAACCTCCTGATCAGGGCCGCCGATGTAACCCTTAAAGAAAGGCGCAAATTGATCTTGATGGTGAGGGAGACCCCCCTGCATAAGGGTCATCTTGAATTGATGTATAAGGTTGCTGACCTGGGAGGGATTATCTTGCCCCCTATCCCTGCCTTTTACTATTCTCCCCGCATGATCGAAGACTTGATCGATCATACGATAGGTAAGATATTGGACTTCATGGAAATAGATCACTCCCTCTATAAGAGGTGGGAGGGGGTGGCCAAGAGGAAAAAGGAGGATTTCTGAGATGGCCAAAGACCACCGTATCTATTGGAACCCTATCCTTGAGACTCTGCCCCAGGAGAAACTTCAAGCTTTGCAGCTGAAGAAATTCAGGCGCATTGTGGACTGGGCCTACAACAATTCCCCTTTTTACCGCAAACTCTATCAGGAGGCGGGGCTTAAGCCAGGAGATGTGAAGAGTTTTGAGGATATCCGCAAGGTGCCCAAGATCGAGAAGGGGATGATGAGAGAGGTCCAGCAACGTGAGCCCTTCCCCTATGGGGATATGCTGACTGTCCCCATTGAGCAGGTGACTGCCTTCAGACAGACCAGCGGGACTACTGGCACCCCAGTCTATCAAGCCGACACCTGGCAGGACTGGGAGTGGTGGTCAGAGTCTTGGTGTTATATCCTCCATGCCCAGGGTTATCGAGATACTGATAGGGTCTTCATTCCCTTCGGCTACAACATCTTTGTAGCCTTCTGGGCCGGGCACTATGCAGCGGAGAAACTCGGCTGTGAGGTTGTTCCTGGGGGGGTACTGGACACCCAGGCCAGGATCCTCAAGATGCAGGAGCTGCGGTGCAATGCATTCATGGCCACCCCTACCTATGTCCTGGGGATGGCGGATGCGGCCAAGAACAAGTTAGGGATCGATCCGGCCAAGGACCTCTATATCCAAAAGATCACCTGTGCTGGCGAGCCTGGGGGTAGCATCCCCACCACCAAGAGAAGGATGGAAGAGGCCTGGGGGGCAAAGGTATATGATCACATCGGTGCCACTGAGATAGGTGCCTGGAGCTATGAGTGCACAGAGCAACCAGGGGGGTTGCACGTAAATGAGGCCTTCTTCCTGGTGGAGATAGAAGATGTGGAGACAGGGGAGCCCGTCACCGAGCCCGGCAAGGAGGGTAAGATGGTCATCACCGCCCTGGACCGAATCGCCAAACCCTGCATCAGGTTTGATTCCAAGGACGTGATCCGCTGGACTGATCATCAGTGCGACTGTGGCAGGACCTTTCGAATCATTGATGGAGGGGTGGTAGGGCGCGCCGATGACATCACCAAGGTGAAGGGGGTCCTTCTAGCCCCCACGGCCATTGAGGAGGTGGTCAGGAGTGTCCCCGAACTGGGGGATGAGTACGAGGTGATCGTGAGCAAGAGGGGGGATGTGGATGACATCCTCTTAAAGGTGGAGATCCTCCCTGGCAAAGAGGGAGAACAGGAGTCCGTCCTCTCCCGTCTGAAGGATCAACTACGGGTGAAGACCAACCTGGGCTACCGGATAGAGATCCATCCCTACGGCTCCTTGCCCAGGTACGAGGTGAAGGCCAAGAGGTTCAAAGACCTGAGAAAAAAGGGAGGTTGATATGGAGGACTGGAAGATTGAGGAGATGGATGAAAAGATTCAGCAATTGCACAAAATAGCTGAGGAGTTGAAAGGAAAGGCCGGGGGAATTCAGGCGGTGGAGAGGAACCTGGATCGCATCTTGGCCAATATAAAGATGCTGGAGCTCAACATCAGTGATGTGAAAGAATTGGTCTAAGAATGAAAGGATAAATCATAGAAGAAAGATAGTATTCTACTTTTTGTGTAGATTCGCTTGATCTCACCCACCAAAAGTTTCTCCGAAAATCTGTGAAAAAGTACTCGCAATCTCTGGGCAACTTAATGTAACCTCATCTTTAGATCTGCCTTTTTTCCTTAAGTTAGCTGATTCCTCCAAACAACCTTAATAGTTACAGGGAGGCCTATTTTATTGCATAAAGCTCCCCCAGAATTTAATCCTAGCTACCCCGAAGAAGGGGGAACCCCACTTTTCCAGTTCCTAAATCAGTTATCTAGTTGTTATTAAAGATTTTTGGGAATCTTAAGAATAATTTTTGGGGAAAGTCCTGGAAAAATTTTTTGACTTGACAATGTTCCTGAGGCGTGTATAATATCTATATTATGGAACTTAGTTCCACAAAGCGGAACAAAGCGGGACGTAAGCTTGTTAATTCCCTTCAACGAGGCATGGCCATTCTCGAAATATTTACCGCAGAGTCCCCAAGGCTGAGATTTCAAGAGATCGCACAAAAAACTGGGTTGCCAAAGGCCACTGTTTTTCGGTTTCTCCGTACTCTGGTTACTCTTAATTATATTCGGTTCGATCCGGAATCAAAAACATACTCTCCTGGCGCAAGAGTTATGTCCTTGGGGTTTGCAGTCTTATCGAGTCTGGACTTGAGGGACATCGCCCGTCCTTATCTTGAGGAATTGTCAAGGATAACTAAACAAACTGTAAACCTTGGCATCCTTGATAATACCGAAGTGGTCTATATCGAACGTGTTAAAAAACGGCGGGTAGTTAGCTCAGATTTTCATATCGGTAGTCGATTAAACATATATCTAAGCTCCATGGGCAGGGCAATTTTAGCCTTTATGGATCATGAAGAATTTAATGTGCTATTAAATGACATATTGAAGAACGGCCAGGCCGTAAAGTACATTGGGCAAAATGGTGAGCGCTTGATGGAGATCATCGAAGATGTTCGGCACAAAGGATACGCGATAAATGACCAGGAGTATTTTAGAGGTCTGAGGGCAGCCGCTGCTCCGGTCTTAAATAAAAAGGGGATGGCTGAGGCAGCAATCAATATGCCGGTTTTTAGCAATATGATTACTCGAAAAGAGCTGGTTGAAAAATACGTTCCGTTGCTTGTCAAGACAGCAGAAGATATTTCCATGGCCAGGGGGTACAGCAAAGATCGCACCGATATAGGCGCCTTAAACAAACAAGGTGCATCACGATGATTAAAGGAGGAGGGATATGAAATTCATTGTTTCACCATCAAATTTAAAAGGAACTATTACCATCCCTGGATCTAAATCTAACACAACACGAGCTGTCTTTATTGCTACATTGGCCGAAGGAAAAACAATAATTCGCAATCCATTGCCAAGTGCAGATTGTTTTTCTACGGTTAGAGTCTGTAGA
>JAFDHG010000003.1 GCA_019308925.1 Deltaproteobacteria bacterium | reverse complement strand
GCAGCAAGCTGCGGGGTATCTTATTATCCCCTCCCTTGATGGGAGGGGATAAAGGGGAGGGTGAGAAAAAGACACCTAGAATCACCCCCACCTACCCTCCCCCATCGAGGGGGAGGAAAAGATAAGGTAACCCTGTAGCAAGCTACAGGGAATAACCAAGTTTACCACCTACTAATTGTCAAAAAATAAGCCAAGATGATTACTCCTGCCAGCCATGGAAATCATTGTGGCCTTACTCCCCTACTTAAAAAGCCCCAGTTGGCACTGGATCACCTTGATCCCCAGCTTGTTGATGATTTCTCCCAGCTCCTTTTTAGAAATATTGCATTCTTCGGCGATCTGAAAACATACGGCACAGGGTATGCGTCCCTCCTTGGCTCGCTGCTTGATGGCTGCAATTACCTTTTCTTTTTCCATCTCTCCTCCTTAACATCGATCTCAGATCCCAATGCTGGCCCCCCCATCGATGAAGACCACCTGTCCGGTGATGTAATTCGCTTCATCGCTGGCCAGAAACAGGTGTAAGTCGGCTACCTCCCCTGACGTCCCCATCCTCTTGAGGGGGATCCTCTCCAGGGCGATCTCTTTGGTCTTTTCGGACATGGCGGCGGACATCGGGGTGTCAATAATTCCAGGGGCAATGCAGTTCACGTTGATGTTGGAGCGGGCATACTCCAGGGCCAGGGTGCGGGTTAAACCTATTATCCCCGCCTTGCTGGAGGAGTAATTGACCTGTCCCATATTTCCCCTGACCACCACCGAGGCGGTGTTGACGATCTTTCCATGCTTCTGCTTTCTCATGGGGCGATAGGCGGCCTGAGAACAGAGGAAGGTCCCCTTCAGGTTTACATCCACCACAAAGTCCCACTCTTCCTCCGACATCCTGGCGGACAAATTGTCCTTAGTGACCCCGGCGTTGTTGATGAGGATATCCAGGCGTTCGAACTCCTGGACCACTTGATCGATCATCCGGTTCACCTCATCCCTCTTCCTCACGTCCACCTGGCAAAATATTGCCCTCCCCCCCCTCCTTTTGATCTCGTCGGCCACCTCCTCGGCCCCCTGTGGGTTTACATCACCTATGGCGATAAGGGCCCCCTCCTCGGCGAACCTCCTGGCTACCGCCGCCCCAATGCCGCTGCCTCCTCCCGTGACCAAGGCCACCTTATCCTCCAATCTCATCTTCTACCTCCTATTACGTTGAAAAACGTTTACTTTAGATTGATAACATGAAAGTTCATTCAACCTCAAGGTCTTTGAAAGCTTTACTTCATGGGGCTTCGCCCCCTGAAACCCCCAAAAAAGGTATTTCCCTTTTCAGGGGGAGTTTGAGGGGGACTCCCCCTCAACTAAAGGTTTAAGTTAAAGAACGAGGTTATTTTCATCTCTCATGGGTGGCGGTAACCGCCATGGCGGTTTATTTGAGAGGATAATTGACTCTATGGCACAAATAGGGGCAAAAATCAAGGCTAAAGGATTTTTCCTCCTTGCATTTAACTCACCAATGGTGTATTAAACTGGGGACAAAAAGTCCTTTTCCGAGGTTCGCAGTAATGAAGGGTAATTTTCGGTGGCGTCTTTTGCTCATCCTATTTATCTTCGTCGGTGCATTGATCTACTTCTTCCCAACCTTGGCAGGGGAGATCCCCACCTGGTGGCCCAAGTTCTTCCCCCAGGATAAGATCCACCTCGGCCTTGACCTGCAGGGAGGAATGTATTTGGATCTCGAAGTGCAAACCAACAAGGCGGTGGAGAGCTCAGTGGAGACGATCAAAAACGACCTGAAGGGGCACCTCAAGAAGGAACGCATATTTTACACCTACCTCGATCGAGTACAGGAGGAAAAGATAGAGATAGTCCTCTTAAACCCAGAGGTGAAGGCAAAGTTCGACGACTACATCACCGATAGGTATCCCATCTTGAAGGAGACCGATGTTCAAAAGGAGGGAGACAGGATCAAGGTCCTTTTAGAGATGGATCCCAGGCAAAAGGAGTCCATCGAAAAGCTCGCCGTCGAACAGGCCCTAGAGACCATCCGCAACAGGGTGGATCAGAAAGGGGTTCGGGAGCCCGAGATTACCCGAGGGAAAGCGAACAGGATCCTGGTCCAACTACCAGGAGTTGAAGACCCAGAAGAAATAAAGGAATTAATTAAAAAAATGGCTTTCTTGGAGTTTAAATTGGTAGACGATGAGTACGATCTGCGCCGTGCCCTGGCCGGGGAGATACCCTTCGGAGATATCATCCTGTATCAAAGGGTGGAGGACCCCCAAACAGGGGCGGTGCGCAAGGTCCCCTTTTTGCTAAAGGAAAAAACCTTGATGACCGGGGATGCCCTGAAGGATGCCCGGGTCAGGATCGACAATTACAACATGCCCTATATCGGCCTCAGCTTTACCCGAACAGGGGCCAAGCTCTTTGACCAGATCACCGCGGCCAATGTGGGCAAAAGGTTGGCCATCATCCTCGATGGCAATGTCTACTCAGCCCCGGTCATCAAGCAGCGGATCAGCGGGGGGGAGGCGGTAATCGAGGGGAGTTTCAGCGATAAAGAGGCCAGAAACTTGGTTATTGCACTACGTTCTCAGCTACCTGCACCAGTTCAGATTCAAGAAGAGAGAACTGTAGGCCCTTCATTGGGACAAGACTCTATCAACAAGGGGATCAAATCCATCATCATCGGGGGGATCCTCGTGATCCTCTTTATGGGGGTCTACTATAGATGGGCAGGTGCGGTGGCCGATATGGCCCTGATCATGAACCTGGTCCTTATCCTGGGGGCCTTGGCCGCCCTTAGGGCCACCCTCACCCTGCCGGGTATCGCCGGCATGGTCTTGACGGTGGGGATGGCGGTGGATGCCAACGTCCTGATATTCGAGAGGATCAGGGAGGAAATGAGACTGGGAAAACCACCCCGGGCTGGCCTAGAGACTGGATATTCCAAGGCATTTTTGACCATCATGGACGCCAATGTCACCACCCTCATCGCCGCAGTGGTCCTGTACCAGTTTGGCACCGGACCCATCAAGGGGTTTGCCGTTACCCTGAGCATTGGGATCTTGGCCAGCCTCTTTACGGCCATTGTGGCGACGAGGTTCGTCTTCGACTATTTCCTGAGTAAGGTCAGGGTCAAACGCCTGAGCATCTAAGGGACTGGAAAAAAGATGGAGATCATAAGACCGGGTATAAAGATCGACTTCATGGGAAAGAGGAGATACGCCTTTCCCCTCTCGGGCATCTTGATCGTCATCGGCATCCTCTCTCTGATCATGCACGGCGGCCCCAATTATGGGATCGATTTTGCAGGCGGCACGCTAGCCCAAGTGAGGTTCTCTCAACCGGTAGATCTAGATGAGATAAGGGATGCCCTTAAAGACGTGGAATTAGGGAAATGTGTGATCCAGAGGTTTGGGGCCGAAGGGAAGGGAGAATACCTCATCCGCCTGGAGAGGGACTCTTCCGATCTGGCCGGGCTTTCCTCCCTTGTTAACGAGGCCCTGGCCAAGAAGTTTGGAGAGAAGGACTTTGAGATCAGGCGCACCGAGATGGTCGGCCCCAAAGTGGGCAAGGATCTGCGCAGCAAAGGAATTAAGGCCATCATCTTCTCCCTGATCGGGATACTGATCTATATTAGCTGGAGGTTTGAGTTCCGGTTCGCCGTGGGGGCAGTGGTGGCACTGGCCCATGATGTCATGATCACTGTAGGTATCCTCTCCCTCACCAATAAGGAGTTCTCACTTCCTGTCTTGGCAGCCTTGCTGACTATTGTCGGTTATTCTCTCAACGATACCATCGTGGTCTACGACCGCATCCGGGAAAATATGCGCCGGATGAGAAAAGAGACCCATGAAAATGTGGTCAACCTCAGCGTCAACGAGACCCTGAGTCGAACTATCTTGACCTCCGTCACTACCCTCATCGTCATCGTCATCCTCTTCCTCAGGGGAGGAGGTGTGATCCACGGCTTTGCCTTTGCCCTCCTTATAGGGATCATCGTCGGCACCTATTCCTCTATCTTCGTGGCCAGCCCCGTGGTGCTCTTTTGGGAGCAGAAGTTCCCCAAAAAGGGACAGAAGAGGAGAAGGTAAGAAAGATTGGAGAAGATGGCGCTACTGATCAGGGGGGGGAGGGTGGTAGATCCCCTCCTTGGCCTCGATGGATCCTTTGACATCCTCATCGAAGAAGGATGCATCAGCGGGGTCGCCCCAGGCATAGAGAAGGAGGGGGTGCCCATATTGGAGGCCCAGGGCAAGGTTGTTGTCCCGGGCCTTATCGATATGCATGTCCACCTTCGGGACTTCAGTGAGGCCCATAAGGAGACCATCGCCACGGGGACCATGGCGGCCGCCCTAGGGGGGTTTACTACGGTAATCTGCGAGCCCAACACCGACCCTCCTATGGACAACTGCCGGGTCCTGAAAAGGTGGTTCAGGATGGCTAAGAGGGATGGGTGTGTAAACCTCTACACCAAGGTCTGCATCACCAAGGGCCGAAGGGGTGAAAGGCTCACCAGGCTGAAGGCCCTTTTCCGCAGGCCATGGGTCGTCGCTGCCACCGATGATGGGGACCCGGTGGTGAGGGACAAGGTGATGGAAAGGGCCTTTTTAAAGGCACGGGAGTATGAACTCCTTCTCACTCCCCACTGTGAAGAATCTCCAGCCACGATTCAGGCCTTTAAAAGGAATAATCCCCTTTTCCCCTTGCCCAAGGAGATCGCACGCTACAGGAGGGAGCCCTATTATGTGGCCAGGGAGTTGGAGTTGGCCGAGAGGGTCAACAGGCGGGTGCACATATCCCATGTGAGCATGGAAGCCTCTCTTGATCTGGTCAGGAAGGCAAAGGGCAGGGGGCTGCAGGCCACCTGTGAGGCCACCCCCCATCACCTCACCTTATCGGAAGAGGAGGCTGCCAGATGCGGAACCGATGCCAAGGTCAACCCCCCTTTGCGGAAAAAGGAGGATGTCGAGGCCCTCAGACAGGGACTGAGGGATGGCACGGTGGATGTAATCGCTTCGGATCATGCACCTCACACACCCGAGGAAAAGGCAAGGGGATGGGATCAGGCCCCCTTAGGGGTCATCGGCCTGGAGACGACATTGGGGGTGGTCCTCACCGCCTTGGTCCATCCCGGGGTCATCACCTTGTCCGAGGCGATAGAACGAATGTCCACAAACCCCGCCAGGATATTGGGCCTTCCGGGTGGCTCATTGGCAGTGGGCACACCCGCCGATATCACCATCATCGACATGGACAAAGAGTGGGTGGTTGATCCACAATCCTTTTGCTCTAAAGGACGCAACACCCCCTTCAAGGATTGGCAATTGAAGGGCAAGGCCTACGCCACCATTGTAGGGGGCAAGGTGGTGATGGAGGGGGGAAAAGTATTTGTTTGACCCTTGTTTCGAGGCGTTTCATGGAAGCTGATATTTACCGCCCTTATCCTCCCAACACCTCCCCAGAGGTTTTTCTTCCACGGTCGATGCGGTCGAAATCGGCGTCGAAGCTCACAATGGTCAGGTCGTATTTTCAGCGGCGGCATACTGGTAAGCATCGTCAAAGTCGAGTCTAAATTCCCGCATCACACCGACTTCAGTCGTTAGACGTGCCTACATCACGAAAGCCTTTGGCAAATAAGCAAGTTACCACGTGCGATCGCTATTTGGTCAAGTACCCAATCAATCAGGCATTAATTGCTTTTTATGGAGGAGAGGCAGTCTTGTTGGTCACACGGGTGCGGGCTATCTCCCTAACCCGGGGATCTCTGTCATTTACCAAGCATGAGAGTAGTTCAACTACCCGTGAATGATAGATTTCCGCTAGGGCAGAGGCGGCAGTGGCACGGAGATCGGCATTGGGTCTTTTGCGGAAGAAAAACAAACCTCTTGGCGCCAACACCTCGGTCAGAGGTTCGATGCCTGCCGGGTCAGCGATCTGGCCGAGGGCCCGGCAGCAAGCGACGAGACGCTTCTGCTCTTTTGCGGACTTCAATACAGAAGCGAGTATCTTCACGGCCGCCCCTGACTTCAGCTTTCCCAAACATTCGATGGCATCCACCGCCAAACCAACATCTTGGCTGTTGACATAATCCAGGAGGAGTTTTATCACCTGATCGTTATTCATGCGTTCAGCAAGCTGAAAAGCGGCCTTACGCACCATGGGGTTCTCGTCAGCGAGGGCAAAGGCAAGCTCGGTTTTTAAATCGCTGGCCACTGTATCAATGATCTCAAGTATCCGCCTGCGTTCCTCTGCTGTGCCGTCCAGTACCAGCTCACGTTTTAGAAGTTCGGCAGCTTTTGGACCCATCTCCGCCAGCAGACTGGCAGCAATGTGCCTTACCCTGAAATCCTCTTCCTGTTTGATAATATCAATGAGCAACGGTACGGTTACCCTTCCTAGACTGCCGAGCAGTTGAGCCGCGTTTTTCTGACGAGCAGGTTCACCGGATTTTAAATCCGCCATTATCAGTTTCTGGGTTGATGGCTCTAACCGTTTATCGAGAACCTTCGCGAGCATCTGGGAATGCTTGTTTTTTTCTCCCTCCAGTTGTCGATGGCGTCTATGGAGGTGCAAGAGAATCTGGCTGGTCAGCGGATACTCGGCAAACTGAATGAGATTTGTAGACATACGAAGGAGAAGGTTGGCTATATTACTGAGTACGATGAGATCTTTTTCTCCTGAAAGGGCGTCGAGAAGCGGATCCGCTATGAGTTTTGCGAGGTGGTGTTGAAGCGATAGAGTTAGACCTTCCAGCAAACTGCGACAGATATCGATAGCCTTTTTGCGTGTCAAGGGTGTGCAATTATGAAATCCCTGGAAGAGCTGGTTGATAATCTGTTGTACCTGCTTCTCGTCGCCTTTGAGCAAAAGATCGCCCACCCGGTCCGGTACCACTTCGGGAAAGGAATCAAAGAGTTCACCCGTATCTGGCACTGGTATCCGTGTCTCCCAGATTGCTTCCGATGGCTCCTCCACAGGCTGGGCCTCGCCTGAGCCAACCGATATCGGTGACACCCGCGCCTCATAGAAAATCTGGTCAAACAAGATATGGGAGAGTCCCTGTTCCTTGGCAAAACGCCTCCAGAACTCGCTATCCAATCCAGCAGTGGGAAGTTGGCCGAGCGCTCCAATAAAGGTTTTCAGTTCCTGGGTGGAAACATACTCCAGAAATGTAAGGCTTGTAAGCATAATAGAGTCAAGGAATTTTAAGAAACTATCCGCTAACCACTCAAAACCAGAGGTATCCAACCTAACATTATTGGCCAACAAAGAATTGCCGACATGCACCAGAGTAAGCACTCTCCGTCTGTTTAGGAAGCTGCGCAAGGCCTCCATAAGCTGCTCGATGGCTGTGGAAACGATCTTGCTCTTTGTGGGGTAGAGCTTTATGCCTCTGGCGGAGATGAGTATGCACTGGACGATTTCGGAAATCTGAGTCAAATCCTCCTGATCAAACCTCTGTTCACCGGCGAGCACTTGCAAAGAAACTCCAGGAGTTTTCCGATCCATGGCTTGGTCATACGAGTCCACCATGACGGTGTAATACACCTGTTGTAATTCGATATGTTTCAGCCGCTTTTCTGTAGAGAAGCGTTGCCAAAAATTCCGGTCGATCATTTCGAGTTTGATTCGAGCAAAGGCCTCGAACAAATCCTTTAATTCGCGCTCGGACAGTCCTCTATGAAAAGCAATACCTTTTACCTCAACACTATTCAGGAATTTAATAAGGGACTCGGCAATTGATTTAAACTCGGTGATATCAATCCTTTGACTATTTACCATCAGCGCATGCCCTATCTGAAAAATCGTCAGGTGTTCGTTCTTATCCAGGATCTGGTCAATGGCTCCTTTCAATTGGCGATTGGCACTGGCAATGGCCTTGCTTCCCTGGGGGTAGAGCTTGAAGCTGCGAACTGCGATGAGGAGGTAGCGGATGACGGCAGGAATCTGGGCAAGGCTGGCAGGGTCAAGGGGAGTCCCAGGAGGAAGAACTTCACGTCGCCTCTCTCCCGTATAGGATATCGCCTCTGGAGCATCAAAAATCTTGCTATTATGCACGGCCTGGAGTTGTTCGTAGTTTCTTGCCTTCTCCTGGTTGGCCGAGCGCTTGAAGTGGTAGGCCAGAGTTGCAGCCGACGGCAGCAGGGCCTGTTGGTAGAGAGTTTCCTGGTAGTTACCAATCCGCTCATGCAGATCCTGCTTCTGACTCTTCTGAATGCCTCCGTAGGCAATTTCAAGGATGCGCTTGCTGAGAAAGCCAATCATCTCATCATTCAGTTGAAAGTTGGTGCTGATCAGTCCTTGGGTCACAGCCTGATCAACGAATTCAAGAACCTTGGCCTCCATTTTTTCAGAGCTTCCAGTGAGAACGCTCAAGGAAACGTCCTCACCGAATGTGGAGGCCTGTTGGAGCATTTGCCGGCTTTCTTCATTGAGTGCAGCGATCCTCTGGTTGACGATCTCTTCTAAGGATCTCGGAAGATAGCCTTCCTCCAAAGATTCAATTATCCATTGCTGACCCACCAGAGCAATTTTCTGATCCAAGACCAGCTTTCGCAGAATCTCAACGAGGAAAAGAGGGTTGCCCTGGCTGATCTGTGCTAGATCCTTCTCGAAATTTTCAGGCACGTCCACCTGAGGAAATATCCCTCGAAGGAGATTGGCAATGTCGTTGGTGGATAGCGGCGTAAGGGTTACCTTGCGGATATCCAGTTCTTGATGGTGGGCTGCGTAGAAACGCTCCAGGGGAGGCACCTGCTCTTCCCCTCCAAACTGTTTGCTATTAGAGGAAGTGCCGCAGATAAACAATGGAATGTCCCGGCGCAGTATCAGCTGACGAAGGAGAATCAACGTCGCCTCATCACTGAAGTGCAGATCATCGATGAGTAAAACAAGAGGGCGGAAGTTGGCTATTTTGGGAATAAAATGCAACAGGGTATTAAAGATACCCTTGCGTAACGCACTCTCATCCTCTTCTTGACGTACCTCTTCCGCCCCTCCCAGTTGGGGCAAAATGTGGGTAAGGTAGGCGATCTCCTTTAAGCTCAGGCTCTCAAAAATAGCGGCTCCCTTGTCTCGTCTTCGGTTAAGAAGGGCAACCAAAATGGTTGTTGTCAACGCATATGGACGAAACATCTCCTGTGGAATGCCGGTTACCTTGACTTGCCCAATTTTTTTGCTCTGGGTCAGATTGCAGCGAACTGTTTCCAGAAATGTGCTTTTGCCCATCCCGGCGGCGCCCTCAACAATCATGAACTGGCTCTGTCCCTTGCTGAACGTTTTGAGGGATTCGGCCACTTGTTCTAGTTGGGACCTGCGACCTGCGATCTTCTCCCTTTCCAGCTGGTGGAGGGCTGTTTTGTTAAACACGTCCTGGGGGGCAATTTCCCCTGCGTTGGCAAGTCGGTTACGACCCGTCTTTTTGGCGTAATAGAGGGCGATATCAGCCTTGTGGATTAAGGTCATACCATTTTGAGCATCCTCGGGTGCTGAGGAAATCCCTATGCTGAGGGTGATATGCAGGGCATCATCTACCCCATCCAGTCGCAGGGGGTCCTCGCGGAGCCTCTGGAGGAGGCGCTCACCCACTTGCAGGGCCTCCCGCTTATCCCCGCGTGGCAAGAGGATGAGAAATTCGTCACCAGCATAGCGAATCGGCAAATTCTCATCACCGGCCACCTCTTTAAGCAGACCAGCAACCCAAATCAGCGCTTGATCACCAACCTGATGGCCATACGTGTCGTTGATCTGCTTAAAATGATCCATATCCATCATGATTAATGACAGGGGATTGTCCTCTAGAGATTCCCAGGAAACCTTGTATTGAAAGTAGTTGTGCAGGAAACGGCGATTATAGATACCGGTAAGCTCGTCCTCAAAAATCAGTCGTGAGGGATCTTTGCCGATATATTGCAGAAAATGGAGGAGTTCGCCGTATTTCATCATGCCAGTCCAGCATTCCGGATGGCTATTCAGTTAATCTTAGCATATAGTTACGTCGCTTAGCAACCATGGTTTTTAACGCTGTTTGCGTATAGTATGCTCGCAACAAAGAGCGAGAATATCTTCCCTAAAGGGGAGTAACAAAACATGTTATGTGGTTCGACTCTACTATGCTGAATATTAGTCACTTCATGAAAGACAAGAAGTGACCGAAGATGATATTGAGTACCTTAGATTTACACAAACAGATTTTGATCTTGCTGTAGGCCGATTATAAACTAATATCGCGTGTCAGTTATTGTACATAACCTTATCAAGTCCTCCCTAGCTGATAGCATACTGGGCAAAGTTGGGAATAGTAAAAACTCGTTAATCATTATCAGCATGTTCGTGTGTTTCTCTTCAGGAATGAAATAACCCAAACCCTACCTTCGAGGGGGCTTCATATAGCCTAAAATTAGCCTAAAATGACCGGTTCTGCTGCGAAGAACGCCCTAATAATGAAGAGAATCTTGGGGATAGTAGATGAGTATGGACGCTTCTGTTCACTTTAGTGGAAATGAGAAAAAGAGAAGGAAATGAAACTGCGCGATCAGACAAGAAGCAGGCGGCCTTTGGGCTCGGCCACTACCTCGGCGATGATACTGGCCTCCTTCACCCCTGCCCCCTGCAGGGAGCGCATGAGGACCCCCGCATCTTCCCCCAGTACTGAGATAAGCAAACCCCCGGAGGTCTGTGCATCAAAGAGGATATCGAGTAGAGGGGGGGGATGTCCTTTGTCCCTTCAACCCTTGTGGTATAAAACTCCTTGTTGCGGTAGGTCCCGCCGGGGACAAGCCCCATGCGGGCGTACTCCTCTGCCCCGGGCATGACCGGGACGGCATCCACGGAGACCTTTATCCCGATCTCCCCCTCCCCCAGCATCTCACACAGATGGCCCAGTATGCCAAAGCCGGTGACGTCCGTGCAGGCATGGACCCGGAAGCCCCTCATCACCTCCGCTGCCTTGCGGTTGAGTGCCGCCATGATCTCCATCGCCCTCTGCACGACCTCTGGAGAGGCCATCCCCCCCTTCTGGGCCGTGTTGATGATCCCCGTCCCCAAAGGCTTGGTGAGGATGATCCGATCGCCAACCTCGGCACCCACATTGGTTAGAAACTCGTCAGGGCGGACCAAACCGGTCACCGCCAGCCCATATTTCAATTCCTGATCCTCGATGGAATGCCCTCCCACCAGGACCACCTCCGCCTCCCGCATCTTGTCCAGCCCCCCCTTAAGGATATCCCTAAGGATCTCCACTTCCATCTCCCTGATGGGGAAGGCCACCAGGTTCATAGCTGTGATGGGGGTCTCCCCCATGGCATAGACATCGCTCAAGGCGTTGGCCGCTGCTATCTGCCCGAACCCATAGGGGTCGTCCACGATGGGGGTGAAGAAGTCAACGGTCTGGACCAGGGCTAGGTCATCCCTCAACTTATAGACCCCGGCATCATCGACCTGCTCGATCCCCACCAAGAGGTTGGGGTGGCTTATAAGCGGCAACCCGCAGAGTGCTTGATCCAGGTCCCCCGGACCTAACTTGGAGGCTCAACCAGCCCCGCTAACCGTGGTCGTAAGCCTGAACTCCTTCCTGGAGGTCATCTTCCTCCCTTTGCAGATAGATACGCTGGGAACGAGACATGCCAGCAAAAATAGATATTATATTAAGAATTTCTTTAAACCAAATAGAAAAATCCTATAATAATAGGGGCAACTTGGGGTGCAGATCTATGGATGGACCGTATAAGTGAAGCCCCGCCCACAGGGCGGGGCTTCGCTTTACTTTGAGGGACAAAGTCCCTCAAACTCCCTTAAAATAGGAATTTCTAAATTGGGGAGGCCTTTGAGGGTATCCCCCCAACCTACATTTCGCGGCCTATCTTTCTATCAAAATTTCTCCATCCCTCAAAAATCCCGCGGCTTGGCCAGGATCTCCCGTACCTTTATCTGGAAGAAGTTGTTGGAGGAGTCGGCCCGGATGACGGCGACGGTGTCTGCCCCTTGGCCCGTCCCAGCCACGGCGACCACGTCCTCGCAGGGAATCAGGCCGGCATCAGCGGCCATGGCGACGATCTCCACGCAGACCTTCATCCCCTGTCCGAGTATCCTCAGGGTGTTGGCCACCAGATCCTGCTGAGAGTAGGACTGCAGCGAGCGGATGGCTGTTCCCAGATTCCTCAAGACCATAGTCCCTGTATAAACCTTTCCACCCAATTCCTCGATCTGGGCCCTCTTGACCTTCTCAAATTCCTGCTTTCCCTCTTGGGAGAAACCGGTGTTGTGGGTGATCACGACAAGCGTAATCCCCGTCCCCTGCAGGAGCTTTGCCGCCTGCAGGCCAGTATCCCCCCTGGTGGAGGCCACCACTATATGCCGGATACCCCTCTCCTTGGCTCCCTCCAGGGCGATCCGGAGGGTCTCCTCAGTATTCTGCGCCCCTGCCCGCTCAAAATACATCTCTTTACCTCCTGAGCATAGCTAGAAACTCATATATCACCTTCGTCCCCCGATTGCAACCATCTTCCTGAAAGCTCCCACCCCAATTGCCAAGAGGTGGCAAAAGTGTTAACATCCCTACAGAAGGAGGGGCAGAGATGGGACCAGCAGAGGTAATCACAGACATCTACCTGGTGGGGAGTGCCGATATCACCGATCCCAAGGACTGCTGCGTCTATCTCTTGGATCTGGGGGAGTTGGTCCTGATCGATGCCGGGGCAGGAACGAGCTTTGACGAAATCGTCCACAACATCGAGGGTCTCGGTCTCGACCCTGAAAGGATAGCAACGGTGATCCTCACCCACTGTCACATCGACCATATCGGGGGTGCTCCACAGTTTCGGGAGCGGTTCGGCACCCGAATCATCATGCACCATCTCGATGCCGAGGTGGTGGAACGAGGGGACGACAGGATGACAGCGGCCTCTTGGTACAACATCCATTTTCCGCCGATGCCAGTGGATGTCAAATTGACAAAGGATGAGGAACGCCTTCGCTTCGGCGACCAGGAGATGGTCTGCCTCCACACCCCTGGCCACACCCCAGGTTCCCTCTCAATCTATCTAGACCGGGGGGAAAAGAGGGTGCTGTTCGGGCAGGACATCCATGGCCCCTTCTATCAAGAATTCGGCTCCGACCTGGCGGCCTGGCGCAGGTCGATGGAGAGGCTCCTGGCCCTGGAGGCGGACATCCTCTGTGAGGGTCACTTCGGGGTCTACCAGCCCAAGGATAGGGTAGCAGCGTACATAAGGCACTATCTGGAGGTATATGGGGAAGGGAGATGACCTGGATTATCTCCAAATCAGCTACTGGACACCAAGGGTTTAGGGATTTACCTGCACGAGGATAAAGAAGCCCCCTTGAAGCTCCAGCAGATCGTCTTACCAGCTAAGCTAAGAGAAGGGATGGAGATATCTCTGGAAGGTGACCCCTTCTCTGCTCTTCTGTTTCGGGAGCCTTACAAGGGGGAGATCATTACCCTCAAGGATGCCTCAGGCAAGGAGTTCAGGGGAAGGATAGTGGAGCTTCAGCAGGGTCGCGCAAGCGTATATATATTTGAGAAGTTGAGGGAGCCCACAGACCCCCCTTTCAGTGTCTTTTTGTTTCAGGCCCTACCGGACAAGGAGCGGATAGAGCTCATCATCCAAAAGGGGACCGAGTTGGGGGTTAAGGTCATAGTCCCCTTTAAATCAAGGCACTCCATATCCCTGGAGGAGAGGGAAGCAAGTCAGCCCAAGGCCCACCGCTGGCAACACATCGCCATAAAGGCCACAAAACAGTGCCGGAGGGCCTCTGTACCCTATGTAGCCCCTTATTGCTCCTTCGAGGAAGCCCTGGAGATAGCCCGCCCCTTGGAGCTCAAGATCCTTTTATTGGAAAAAGAGAGGGAAAGGTTTTCATCTTCTCTTCGGTCTTTGCCTCTTCCAAAAAGCATAGCCCTGATGGTCGGATCTGAAGGGGGATGGGATGATGAAGAGGTAAAACGGGCGAAGGCGGTGGGCTTTGCAACCGTTGGCCTCGGGGGGAAGATCCTGCGGACGGAAACAGCGGCCATCGCCGCCTGCGCTATCCTCCAGTATGAGTGGGGTGGGCTTTGATGAGCTCAAGAAAAAGCTCCTTTGCCTCCCCTACCCTCCTATATTAAGGAAAAACCTTATCGAGGGTTCCAGGGCCGATGCATCGGCCCTAAAGTAAGGTTGAAAAAACATAAAGGCTGAAATGGTTTGCATGCTCACATTTACCGAAAATAATTTTCACGGCAATTTCCCATGACGGGTTCATCAACCACGAACCATGAAAATTCAATTTACCCCCTCCCACCAGGGGAGGGGAAAGATTCGAGTAAGGTTATTTTCTATGTAAACTCTTTATACTCCTCCCAATCATCAATATCCAACACCACCCCTGATGAGAATACCTCCACCTCCAGGACATCCTCTGGGTGACTTTTCACGATCTCCCTGCCGCCTACATCCCCCCGCAGCCCAAAGAGCTCCCCCTCATACCTCTCCCTGTCCAAGATCACCGGGTGCCCCCTCCGGCCCTGATATACTGGCAGCACGATCCCCTTGCTACCCTCGGCAAACCTCTCAATGAGGAGGTCTACCACCTCCGGGGGGATGAAGGGTTGATCGGCCAGGGCGATAAGGACCCCCTTGCTTTGGGGGTCTATGACCCTCAGCCCATAGTGCATGGAGGTACTCATCCCCCCCAGAAAGGAGGGATTTATCACTACCTTGACCCGTTCCTTACCTTTCAGTAAGGGGAGGATCCGCTCGGCCGCAAAACCCAGGACCACGATGATCTCATCGACCTGGGAGGCCTGGAGATTATCCAGCGATGCCTCCACCATGCTCTTCTCCCCCAGGGGGAGGAGCTGTTTGATCCCCCTCATCCTCTCCCCCTCCCCCGCTGCCAGCAGGAGGGCGGATATATAGATTGAGGGTACCTTTGACATTTTTAAATTCTGATTCCTCGCCAAGAAGATTCTAAAAGGGGCCCGAGAATTCATCTCATAGGGTTCCAGAGGCCAAGGGGTCGAGTGAAATACACTATAACCGCTCGGCTGTCTTCGACCCTGAGACTTCGGCGTGAGCTCAGTCGAACGCTCAGACCGAAGGGAGCTCGCCGCAAGCCCTAGAATCCTGGAATCCTAGAACCCTTTATGGAATGTGGTCATCAAAAGAGCCCCTCTTGCATGCCACCCTGGGGCTGCAACCCGAGGTATTCATAGGCGAGTTTAGTAGCTACCCTCCCCCGGGCAGTGCGATTGATATACCCCTTCTGAATGAGAAAGGGCTCATACACGTCCTCAATGGTATCCTTCTCCTCACTGATGGCCGTGGAGAGGGTATCTACACCCACTGGGCCCCCGCTGAACTTCTCAATGATGGTTCGCAGGATCTTGCGGTCCATGTTATCGAGGCCCAACTGGTCGATCTCCATCTGGGCGAGGGACCTTTGGGCCACCTCCCTAGTGATGGAACCGTCCTCCCTGACCTGGGCGTAGTCCCGTACCCTGCGCAAAAGACGAATGGCCACCCTGGGGGTACCCCGGGAGCGGGAGGCGATCTCCCAGGCCCCCTCTCCATCTATGCTCACCCCGAGGATACGTGCAGATCTCTCAACGATAACAGCCAACTCCTCCGGCGAATAGTAGTCTACCCTGAAGACCACTCCAAACCTGTCCCTCAGGGGAGAGGTGAGGAGCCCTGCCCTGGTGGTGGCCCCCACCAGGGTAAAGGGAGGGATATCCAGCTTGATGGCCCGGGCACTGGGGCCCTGGCCAATGACGATGTCGAACTCGAAGTCCTCCAGCACCGGGTAGAGGGCCTCCTCCACTACCCGATTGAGGCGGTGGACCTCATCTATGAACAGCACGTCCCTCTCCTGCAGATTGGTGAGGATGGCCGCCAGATCCCCTGTGCGCTCTATGGCTGGGCCGGAGGTGGCCTTGATCCCCACCCCTAGCTCATGGGCGATGATGTGGGCCAAGGTGGTCTTGCCCAGACCAGGAGGGCCGTGAAAGAGGACATGGTCGAGGGCCTCCCCCCGTTCACCGGCGGCATCGACAAAGACCCTCAGGTTCTCCTTGACTCGCTCCTGGCCCACGTATTCCGCGAAGGATAGAGGGCGCACCCCCTGCTCAAAGCGGATTTCCTCTTCTGAGACAATAGGCTTATCTTTCACTATCTACCTCAATGCCTGACCAGGAGCCGCAAGGACTCCTTCAGGAGATCCTCTAAAGAGAGATCGTCCCCCTTCTCCCGTAACACATCCCTTAAGGCCTCCTCAGCTATTCCTCTTGTATAACCCAGGTTGACCAGGGCGGAAAGGGCATCCTTGACCATCCCCCCCTCTTTACCTTGAATGCCACTGACCACCGCCGTTGCAGAGGCGACTACCTTGTCTTTTAACTCCACAAGCATCCTCTCGGCGGTCTTTCTCCCCACACCGGGGATGCGGGTCAAACTGGGCAGGTCCTCATCCTTCAAGGCCCTCTCCAGGTCCTGAGCAGAAATACCGGACAGCACGTTGATGGCCAACCTCGGCCCCACACCCGAGACCCCGATCAATAGGCAAAAGAGCTCTTTCTCTTTTGGGGTCAAAAAGCCGTACAGGTGGAGGGTATCCTCTCGTACATATGTGTGGACCTGCAAGAGGACATCCCCTCCTATCCCCGGGAGCTCATAGAAGGTGGAAAGAGGGACCTTGACGCCATATCCTACCCCATTGACATCGATGATGATCTCCTCGGGAGATTTATAGACCAATTGGCCACGGATTTGAGATATCATCTTCTGGGGGCTTGGCGGGGGAGGAGGTGTCGCTGATATCTCCCCTTTAGTTCGGCGGTGTGGATGTGGCAGATGGCCACGGCCAGGGCATCGGAGGCGTCCAAGGAAAGGGGCCGATCGAGCCCCAGGAGGCGTTTTACCATCTCCCTTACCTGGACCTTGGTGGCCCTCCCGTAACCGGCGACGGCGGACTTGACCTCCATGGGGGTATAAGCAAAGGAGGCAAGAGAGCAATGGGTTGTTGCCAGCAAGATGACCCCCTGTACCTGCCCCAATTTCAGGGTGCTCAGCACATTTTTCGCAAAAAAGGGGCTCTCCATGGCCACCACCTCAGGGGAGTATTTGCGGATCACCTCTGTTAATCCATCATAGATCCCCTTCAGCCTCTCCGGCAGCTCTCCCTGGGGGGAGAGGATCCCATTGCCGATGTGACCCAGTTCTCCCTTATCCTCTTCTACCACCCCATAACCCATGACCTGTGTGCCGGGGTCTATCCCCAATACCCTCATCGACTCAACTGTTCCATCACGTTCTCAGGGATGTCGAAGTTCGCGTAGACCTTTTGGACATCGTCATGATCCTCCAACATCTCCATGAGGCGCAGCACCTGCTCCGCATTCCTTCCCTCTAACCTTATCGTGCTTTGGGGGTGCATAGTGATCTCTGCCAGCAGGCACTCAATCCCCGCCTGCTCCAGGGCCCCTTTTACAGCCTCACAGTCCTGCGGAGCAGTGATCACCTCATACTCCTTTTCTCCCTCCTCCTTTACATCCTCTGCTCCTGCCTCCAGGACCACTTCTATCAACCTGTCTTCGTCCACATCGTCCCTTTCCACCACGATGTACCCCTTCTTTTGAAACATCCAAGAGACACACCCCGCTTCCCCCAAATTTGCGTTACACTTAGAGAAGATATATCTAATCTCCGCAGTGGTCCTATTCTTGTTGTCCGTCATAGCCTCGATGAGAACTGCCACCCCACCAGGGCCATAACCCTCATAGATTAAATCCTCATAGGCTGCTCCCTCACCAAGCTCTCCTGCCCCCTTTTTTATGGCCCTCTCGATGTTGTCCCTGGGCATGTTCTCCAACTTGGCGGCGGCAATGGCCGCCCTCAGCCTGGGGTTCCCCTCCGGGTCACCTCCTCCCAATCGGGCAGCCACCGTGATCTCCCTGATCAGCTTGCTGAAGATCTTCCCCCTCTTGGCATCCTGGACCCCCTTTTTCCTCTTAATCTGCGACCACTTAGAGTGACCTGACATTGCGCTTTCCCCTGCCTAAAATAAAAACCGCAGGGAGGAGAAAGGGCCTTCTTTCCCTTTGTGGTCTGACCACCGATTTCCTCCCGTTCCCTGCGGTCTTGACAAGATCAAACTTGGTAGGCGGTACTGGATTTGAACCAGTGACTTCTACCGTGTGAAGGTAGCACTCTCCCACTGAGTTAACCGCCCATGACTATTACAAAACTGTAAACGAAAACGGGCATCGGTGTCAAGGGGAAATAGCCAGAAAGTTTCCCCAAAAAAAGCACCATCTGAGCTCGCAATTTGGCACATACCTGTGCTATATTCATAACGGCCTCCTGTGGTATGTTGCGGATTTTACTGATAAATCCACACCCTGCATCATACCAAAAGGAGGCTATTTTTTGAGAAAAAAGTTTCCCCATTTTTTCATCAAGAACATACCTTTCCACATGCAATCCTTCCTAAGCTATTAATATCAATAGCCTATTTCAATTTGATAGAGGATTTTTGGGGAAAGTCCTGAAAAGTATGGGTAAATATATGGGTAGTTGATGAAAACGACTCGTGATGTTAAGGAAGGTTAAAGGGGACAAAAGGTAAGGGGGGGAGTTCTATGTTTCAAGATTGCTAACAAATATAACCACCCTCTGCTCATACAAAACTGCAAACGAAAACGGGCTTCAGGGTCAAGCGAAAATCCCCCGAGCGCCTTTGGGATTAAATGAGAAGCATTGCAAGAAGTCAGATTCAGCGCGGTAGGTCAACATACCAATTTCGCCGGACTCATCAATGTATAAGAATACAACGCCTCACCAAGACATTCAATGCCACAATGAACCTCGCAGCAAGCTGCGGGGTATCTTATTATCCCCTCCCTTGATGGGAGGGGATAAAGGGGAGGGTGAGAAAAAGACACCTAGAATCACCCCCACCTACCCTCCCCCATCGAGGGGGAAGAAAAGATAAGATAACCCTGTAGCAAGCTACAGGGAATAACCAAGTTCAAGATGCCTTTTCAAGTCGCTCAGCGACCCAGACTTTGATAATGGATTGTCGGGGCACACCTAACCGTCTTGCTTCTTTATCCAATAAGTTAATCATCCACATCGGAAAATCTACATTTACTCTTTTCTGCTCCTGCTCCGGTCTCCTCGCTTTTGACATATCAAGGTGTTTGGAAATGTCCTTGCCTTCATCAAATTCCTTATCAAATTCCTTAGCTTTCATATATGTCTACCTCCTCTTTCCTAGATCGCCGCACCGAAATGATTCTTATCTTTTCACCCCGATACGTAATAACTCCTGACCAATGTTTTCCTGAAATCTTTCCGATTACCAAAAATCTTGGTTCATCGCTTGTTTTTACCGGAATTTCAATTAAATCAGGATCGTCCCAGAGTGCCTGCGCTTCGAAAAAGTCGATCCCATGCTTTTCCTTATTACCATGGCTTTTCTTTGCGTCGAATTCAAACTCCACGATATAATTATTATACCTAAAATATACCTTTAGTCAACCAAATATTCTCATTGAAATCGGGAAATGCTGAACGTGAAATACCCCCTAGTCAGATGACGGGACAGGTTCTCATCCAGCTTCAGCTTCATGCAGGCACTGCGGTTTTCCAGATACTTTCGTGGGACAGCTCTGCCGCATAGGCCAGAGCGGCGTGTATATCCTCTCTGGTAAGCTGAGGGTAGTGATCAATGAATAACCCTGCGGCAAGCCGCAGGGTATCAATCAAATAATTTAATGAATAACCCTGCGGCAAGCCGCAGGGTATCAATCAAATAATTTCAGTTGCCTCAATTCCTCTCTTGGTTTGCCTTGTCTTTTTATGTATCTCTCCACTGTCCCCCAGTCTGCCCTCTCCTCTACAGTCGCAACATAATATCCATCTGTCCAAAACTCTCCTCCCCATAATTCCTTCTTTATCGTCGGTTCCCTCCTGAAAATCTCCCTCGCTGTTATGCCCTTGAATATCCTTACTATCTCACCAGGAGCTAGCTTTGGATGTGCACTGCAAAGTATATGAATATGGTCTCTATCCATCCCCAAGGCTTCAAACTCTATTGCATACCTCTCTTGCTCTCTTGTATTCCCCGTGCTGTCTCTTTTATTATCTCCACCACATCCTCTTCCAACAATGCCCTCCTATACTTCACCGGAAACACTACGTGATAATGTATCTGCCATGCCCAACGATACCCTTTCTTTACCTCACCCCTTTTTTCTTCCTCCTTAACCACATGGCAAGACTACTACCTAAGGTAACCCTGTGGCAAGCCACAGGGAATTATCAAGTTTAACTCAAAACCAATAACCCAAAACCAATAACTATCTACCCGTTACGTATCACCCCTTACGCTTTACGCCTTTACATGCCCTTTGTCATAGCTTTTAATATCGTGAAGGAAAAGCGAGGGTGTTTCAGGAGAAGAGGAATGAGATGAGAGGATATTTCATCGCGGGAAAAGCGGCCGGGAAAAGACCCCTTCCCGTCAACAGAGGATAAGACCTTCCCGTAATCCCCATCATCCAGAGGGTTCAAAAACCTCCGAATTAAAGAATGGACCCTGAGTTCCCTTCTCAGAGGGGAAAGCTCCTGCCAATAAGAGGTCCCTTTATTGATCACCCTGACACAGGCCTCTGCCCCTCGAAGGCCTGCAACCGTCCCCCCCACGGTGGTGGCCTTCACCTGCCCTGCAGCATCGCCCACAAAGAAGATATGTAGTCCTCCCCTTTTTAGCTCCGGTCTAAAATCGGGCATGTACAGGGACGTATACCCCTCCTGGTACTCAAGCGGCTCACACTCCATCTGGTGGATAAACCCATCCAGGGCCTGCCTAACCCCATCCCCATTATCCATGATGACCCCTACAATGCCGGTGTGCGGGGAATCAGGGAAAAGCCAGAAGAAATAGGGCGTTATCTCCCTCTTAAACAAGATCCGGGCAAGGTTTGGGGGATGATCTTGAGGAAGGGTGATCTTTGCCTGAAGCAGCGAGACCGTGGGCAGTCGATGACCCAGGGTCTTCCCCACTGAACCCTCTGCCCCATCGGCACTGATGAGGATAGAAGGGCAGACCTCCTCCTGTTGTCCTGTCGATGCGTGGCGCAGCCTGACCCTCACCTCATTTACTTCCTCGCTGAGGCCGGAAAAGACCCATCCCCCCTTAATTCCACCCCGCTTTTTTGCGCCTTTGTTGCAAGCCACTGGATGAGGTCTCTGCGCTCTAGGATCAGATCAGGGCTTTTGAGCTGAATATGACCTCGGTACCCATCAGCGATGAACTCGAAGGCATCTATCTGATGGAGGATCAAATCCTCAGGGAGGGATAGGAACTGAAAGAGCAAAGAGGTCACGATAAGCCTTCGGGCATAGGGCTGAAAGGCAGGCTCCTTTTCATAGAGCTGTACCGGATGACCCTCCTGTGCCAGGCGCCATGCAGCAAAAATCCCGCTACTCGAAGCACCAATAACAGCGATCATCACCTTCCCCTCATCGTGAGCAAGTGCCAAAAGGCCCTAAGAAAAATCAATGCATCAAACCAGAAGGACCGGTGCTTTACGTAGTATAGGTCATATTCGTGCCTCACCTTGGCATCCTCAAAGCTGCACATATAACCGCGATTAACCATGGCCCAGCCTACCAACCCTGGTTTTGCGATGTAACGCAGGTGGTAAAGGGGGAGCTCCTTCTCAAGCCTTTTTACAACATTGAGACGTTCTGGCCTGGGACCCACGATGCTCATCTCGCCCTTGAGGATCCTCCAGTACTGGGGGACCTCGTCAAGCCTTGTTTTGCGCAACCAGCGGCCTACCCGGGTCACCCTGGGATCAGTGTGATTTGACCAGAAGTCTTCTTCTTTTTCAGCATCCGCTACCATGGTGCGCAGTTTCCTGATAACAAAGGTCTTGCCTCCCCTGCCTACCCGTGTCTGTCGATAGAAGATGGGTCCTGGGGAATCGAGTTTTATGGCCAGGGCAATAAAAGGGGAAAGGAGCCCAAACCCCACAAGCCCCAGGGCAGCCCCTGTGATATCACAGAGCCTCTTGGCCACGGGATATATCCCGCGCTCCTGCGCGCCATCATCGCTCACCTATAAAATCCACAGGGATACGCCCTGTCAGACCCTCGTAAATAAGGGGAAAGGGGGTAATTGCCACCCTTTGCTCCCTGCACGTAAGGAGGGCATCTCTCGTTTCTGGGCCCAGATCGGTTGTTTTGCCAAGGATGATTTCATCCAGCTCAAGTGAATCAATGAGGAATACAAGCTCCTTGGCCTCCCCGCTGAAACCGGTATTCCATGGGGATTCGTGAAATGCACCACATCAAAAACGGGATAGTCGGCGAGAAAGGCCTCTATCGCCTGAACCTCATCTTCATCCCCCATGATGATACAGCGACGCTTGAAAACGGGGAATTTGAAGTAAGGACGTTTCTTCATCTTTGTCTACTGATGGGTCTGAAAGGATATAACAAACCAGACCAGCACCCGGTACAGATGTCCTTTTTACCGCAATCGGAAGGGACAATGGAAGACGTCTTTTCTTGCTTCATAGTGCGGAACGATTTTAACAGTTAGCTTTAATTTCTGTCAAGTACAAGCTATCCTTAAGGAGTAATGCCTCACTTGCAAGGGGGGAGGCACTTTGAAACCCATTCCCCCCAAGACTGAGGTATTACCCTTAAGGAGCTTGATCCATCACCATTATTTTTGCCAGGCTAAATTTATCAAAAAATAGTTTACAATTTTCTCTAAATTTTATAAAAATTGATTAACATAAGGGCCCCTCATGAAAAAGACAAGGAAAATACTTCTTTTCTTTCTTCTCCCTTTAATTCTAATCTCCGTCCCTCTTTCCTCACCAGCCCTTGATTTCTCTAAACTAAAAGGGATGATAGATGATGAGGTAATCCACCTCCTAGAGATCCTCCCTCCGGATGAGTTCTATCCCGATGCCTCAGTCATCGTGGTCCTGGACGAAAAAGTGGACGAAGTCCTCGCTCAGCGCACCTGTAGATCCACCCTGCACACGGTCTTCAAGGTGATCAAGGAAGGGGGGAAGGGATACGCCAACGTGGAGATCGGCTACAATTCCCGCCGCGAGAACATCTTTGTCGAATACGCCAGGACCATTACCCCAGAGGGAGAAATCCTTCCCATGAAGGATGACGTAGTAACAATGGCAACCCCCTACAGCAATTACCCCTCATACGGTGAGTACAAAATATTGACCTTTTCCCTTCCTGGGATAGTGGTTGGCTCCATTATTGATTACAAGGTAGTAATAGAGAAAAGGCGCCCCACAATGGAGGGAGAATATGCAAGCAGGTTCTATTTCCAGGGTTACGAACCGGCCTTTCTCTCCAGGTTCAAGGTCATTGCCCCCGAGGATATGGATCTGAGGTATTACATCAGAAACCCCTTAAAGGAGTTTGCCACATCCCCCAAGACCTATCATGAGGGAGGTAAGAAGGTCTTTCTATGGGAATACAGAAATATCCCCCAGATCATGCCCGAGTATAACATGCCTCCTTTTTCGGAGATCGCCTTTAACATCCAGGGCACCACTGTCCGCTCTTGGAAGGACTTCTTCTCCTGGTGGAACAGACTGAAGGATGACAAGATTGAACCCGATGAGGCCATACGGGAAAAGGTTGCCGAGTTGACAGGGGGCCTAAAAGACCCTGGTGAGAAGGCAGAGGCCCTCTTCTATTATGTTGAGACTGAGATCAGATATGTCTCCATCAATCTAGGAAAGTCTGGATACGAACCGACCCCGGCCCGGGAGGTGTTCGAAAACAAGTATGGAGATTGTAAGGACAAAAGCACCCTTCTGATAAGCATGCTTAAGGCGGCTGGAGTCCCTGCCTACTATGTGTTGATCCCCACACGTGGGGTGGGAAGATTGATCAAAGACTTCCCCTACCCCTTTCAGTTCAATCACTGTATCGTCGCCATCGAAGGGGAGAGGAAATATCAGTTCCTCGACCCCACCGGGGAGACCTATCCCTTTGACTATCTCCCAAGTGAGGATCAAGATCGGGATGCCCTCCTCTTTAAGGGCCAGCAAGGGATCTTCACCCGCACCCCCCTGGCTAGGCCCCGGGAAAATGGAGTCCTTTACAGGCAAACCATTAGAATCGGTCCTGATGGCTCTATAGAGGTCGAAAAAAGGTCCCTGGACTTTGGCGATGTAGGGGCATACAACCGGGCGACCTACATGGATTGTGGTCCCACCGAATTGAGAGAGATATTTGAGGGGGCTGCAAGCGCCCTTCACCCCGGGGCAAAACTGATCGATTGCAGCATCTCCGATCCCTTTGATTTTAAGAGGCCCTTCACCAAGACATACCGATTTATCGCTGAAGACTACTGTAAAAGGGCGGGAGATCTCCTGATATTTCAGTTGCCTGGCGTGTCATATAGCTGCCTTACCCCTGTCAAGGAAGGACGCAAATACCCCATAGAGCTTTGCTCCGTCCACTTCCTCAGAAATGAAGTGGAGGTAGACCTCCCAGATGGATATGGGGTCTATTACCTGCCTAAACCGGTGGAGATAAAGACCCCCTATTTTGACTTTTGCTCCAGTTATCGGTACGAGGAGGGTAAGATATTCTATCAAGGAGAACGGATAAGGAAGACCACCACCATCCCCCTGGAGGACTACCCCCTCTACCGCAAATTCTGCCAGGAGATGGAGAGGGGCAGTACGGACTGGGTGGTGCTCAAAAAAGAAAAGGACTTTGAGGGTTCCAGGGATCTAGGGACCCAGGGTTCTAGTGAAAGACAAACCCTTTGAAACCTCTCATAGACATATCCCTTTGCTTGACATAGCTGAGGCTGGTGACATACACTTTGGCAAAAGGGGACATGGGATGAAGCAGATCATCTTGGGGACGGCTGGCCATATAGACCACGGGAAGACGGTCCTGGTGAAGGTCCTCACCGGGATAGACACCGACAGGCTGAAGGAGGAAAAGGAGCGCGGAATCACCATAGAGTTGGGGTTTGCCTACCTAGATCTGCCCAGTGGAGAACGGATCGGAATCGTGGATGTGCCGGGGCACGAGAGATTTGTCAAACACATGGTTGCCGGGGCTGGGGGGATAGACATCGTGGCCCTGATCATCGCGGCCGACGAGGGGGTCATGCCTCAGACCAGGGAACATCTGGATATCTGCACCCTGTTGGGGGTCGAGAAGGGATTGACGGTTTTGACCAAGATCGACCTGGTGGACCAAGAGCTAAGAGAGTTGGCCATGGAGGACATAAAGGCATTCACCAAGGGGACCTTCCTCGAAGGGGCCCCCATCATCCCTGTCTCGGCGGTCACCGGAGAAGGGATAGAAGAACTCATCATGGCCCTGGAGAAATTGGTTGAGCAGGTCGTGGAGAGACCCTCTGATGGCATCTTCCGGCTTCCCATCGACAGGGTCTTTACCATAAAGGGGTTCGGTACGGTGGTTACCGGGACCCTCGTGTCGGGCAAGGTTACAACCGGGGAAGCCGTTGAGTTCCTCCCCAGAGGGCTCAAGGCAAAGGTCAGGGGGCTCCAGGTCCACAACGAAAAAGTCAAACAGGCAGTGGCGGGGCAAAGGACCGCCGTCAACCTGCAGGGGGTCGAAAAGTCCTCGGTACAAAGGGGTGAGGCGCTCCTTCACCCGGGCACAGTGGAGCCGGCGGACCTTCTCGACGTGGAGATCATCCACCTGTCCCACTCCCCTCGTCCCTTAAAAAATGGCGTAATGCTCCGCTTCCACACAGGGACATCCCACCAGATGGCCAAGATCCTCTTGTTGGGCACCAATGAACTGAAACCCGGGCAAAGGGGATACGCCCAGATAAGACTGGGAGGGCCTTTGGTGGTCTTGCCCAATGATCGTTTCGTGCTGCGCGGCTCCTCCCTGATCCAGACTATCGGTGGTGGCGTGGTCTTAGACGCCCATCCCCAGAGGCACAAGAGGTTTAAGGGTGAGGTCACCACCCAACTGGAACAACTTAAGAGGGGAGACCCTTCCTTTGTGCTCAGCTTTCACACCAAAAAGGGGGGCTATAGGGGGATAGAACTGAGGAAGCTCTCCGGCTACGCCAACATTCCCCCAACTACCTTGTCCGCAACCCTGGCCGAACTCCTCTCCCGACAAAAGACGATCAAATTCGACAGGGAGGCCGAGCGGATCATCGATGGAGAACTATATAGCAACCTTAAGGATGAGATGGTGATGGCCCTGGAGAAGTACCACGCTGAAAATCCCCTCAAACCCGGTATCCCCAAGGAGGAACTTAAGTCAAAACTCCCCCCGGAGGTGGACGGGAAGCTCTTTAATGCCCTTTTGTCAAACCTTATGGAAAGAAAGGTCTTGGTTCAGGAGAAGGACAAATTGAGGCTGTCCGGACATCAAATCGCCCTCCAGGGGAGGCAGCGGGAGTTGGAAGAAAAGATCGAGGAGATCATGCACCGCAGTGACCTCACCCCTCCTTCGGTGAGGGAGTTGGGCGAACAACTCGGTGCCAGCGAAAAAGAGGTAAAGGAGATCCTTTTACTGCTTACCACTCAGGGCAAGCTGGTCAAGTTAAAGGAGGGGATATACTTCCATCAAGACCCCTTGAATGAGCTCAGAGGAAGGTTGATCTCCTTTGTCAAAGAAAGGGGGAAGATATCCACGCAGGAGTTCAAATCCCTCACCAGTGTCTCCAGGAAGTACACCATACCCTTGGCAGAGTACTTCGATGCCATCAAGGTCACCATTAGGGTAGGCGATGAGAGGGTGCTGAGGGGGGATGGGAAAAAGTAAACTGCCCCGCCAAGGGCGGGACTGAGGGGTCAAGGATTCAATCCCGCCCCACAATATAGATTTAAGGAAGCGGGATGCCGCTGGCGGCAGGATTCAAGGGGTCGAGTGATTAACCCCATGAATGCATAAACACTTGAACCCTAGAACCCGTGGCCCCTTGAACCCTTTAGGTATGGTATGAGGCGTTTATCCTGACGTAATCGTAGGAGAGATCGGTAGTGAGGACAGAGACCTGAGAAGTCCCTCGATGCAGATCGATGACCACTTTGAACTCCTCCTTTTTTAATACCTCCCTTAGCCTATCCTCTCTGATACCTTGGGCTTGGATCCCTCCCTCTACTACCAGGGCACCATCAAAGTAGATGGCCACCTTTTGAGGATCGAAGGGGACCCCTGCATCTCCCATTGCCGCCATGATCCTCCCCCAGTTGGGGTCTTGGCCGAAAAAGGCGGTCTTCACCAAAGGGGAATGGGCTACCCTGAAGGCCAGTTTCTCGGCCTCCTTGCTGCTGCTGGCCCCGCGCACGACGATCTCCACCACCTTTGTCCTGCCCTCCCCATCCCTGACAATGGCCTGGGTCAATTGGTCCATGACCCCAAACAGGGCCTCCCTAAAGGGACGAAATCGCACATCCCCAGGATGAAGAGGGCTGCTCCCTCCCTCACCATTGGCCACCAAGAGGATCATGTCGTTGGTGCTGGTATCCCCATCGACCGTGATCCTGTTAAAAGTGCAGCGGACCCCCTCTTGCAAAAGAGCGGACAATACCTCTGCCTCCACCTCCGCATCGGTCAGGATAAAGGCCAACATGGTGGCAAGCTGAGGGTGAATCATCCCCGCCCCTTTGGCCATCCCAAAGATGGTGATTTTTTCTCCATCAGTGTCCACCCTTTCCATGGCCACCTTGGAGCAGGTATCAGTGGTCAGAATGGCCTCGGCGGCATCCTGAAAACCATCAGGGGAGAGCTTGGCAACCAAGGATGGAATCCCCCTCTCGATCTTTCCCATGGGAAGGGGGCGGCCGATCACCCCCGTGGAGGAGACCAAGACCTGCTGGTGGGGGATATGAAGGGTGCTGGCAATCAACCTCGCCATGGTCTCTGCATCCATCAAACCCTTCTGACCTGTACAGGCGTTGGCATTACCGCTGTTGATGATGAGGGCCTGGCAGATACCCCTGCGCACCCTCCTCCTGGTATAGATGACAGGTGCCGCCTTGACCCTGTTTCTGGTGAAGAGGCCAGCCACCTTTGCCGGGACCTCTGAATAAATGAGGGCCAGATCCTTGGCCCCCTCTGTCTCCTTTATCCCACAGGTGATCCCTGCCGCCTGAAAGCCTTTGGGCCTCAGTTTGCTACCTCCCGCAACACTTTTTGTATTTTTTCCCGCTGCCACATGGACAGGGATCGTTTCGGCCGATCTTTTTGCCCTCGCGACGCACGGGTATGGGGCGCTCCTGCTCACCCATCATCTCCGGAGGGGGAGGTGGCGGCGGAGCTTCGAGCCCACCCCTGATCAAAAATAACCTCGGCCCCAGGGCATCTTGTAGCGTCGGTACCCCCTCCTCCTCGGCAAGCTGCACGGCAAAGAGCTTGTGCACTGCGTCCTCCCTTACGCTGGCCAGCATATCAATAAACATCTCATAACCCTCCCTTTTGTACTCCAAAAGGGGGTTCTTCTGGCCGTAACCCCGCAGGCCTATCCCTTCCTTTAGGTGATCGATGTTCAAGAGATGATCTTTCCAATGGCTGTCCAGGGTCTGCAAGAGGATGAAGCGCTCCAAATCTCTCATCACCTCATCACCAAAGACCCTCTCCTTCTCCTCATAAAAGGCCTGGGCCTTCTCCATAAGGGAGGTGTAGAGGTCCTGTTGATTCATCCCCTCCAAGGTCTCTCTATCTAGCCCTAATTGAAAGGAGAAACTTTGGTGAAAGGCCTCCTTTAACCCCTCCAGATCCCATTCTTCGGGGTAACGCTTCTCATCGGTGTATTCCCCAACAATCTCCTCCACTACCTCTTCTATCATATCAAGGGCCAGCTCCTTCAACCTCTCTCCCTTCAAGATCTCCTTGCGCTGTGAGTAGATTACCTCTCGCTGTTGATTCATTACATCATCATATTCCAAGAGGTGCTTCCTGATCTCAAAATTATGGCCCTCCACCCTCCTTTGGGCGTTCTCAATGGCCTTGGTAACCAGGGAATGTTCGATGGGTTGATCATCTTCTACCCCCAGTTTGTCCATGATCCCCGCTATCCTTTCGGAGCCGAAGATCCGCAACAGGTCATCTTCCAGGGATAAGTAGAAGCGGGATGAGCCAGGGTCTCCCTGTCGACCAGACCTCCCCCTCAATTGATTGTCGACGCGACGGCTCTCATGTCGCTCTGTCCCGAGGACGTGTAACCCACCCAGCTTAATCACCTCCTCTTTCTCCTGGGAGGTGATGGCCAAGGCCTTTTGATAGGCGGCCTCCAGCTCACCATCGCCCGCCTCTTTCCCAACCGTCTGGAGGGCGATCATCTTTGGGTTTCCCCCCAAGAGGATGTCGGTTCCGCGGCCAGCCATGTTGGTGGAGATGGTCGTGCCCTTAAAACGACCCGCCTGGGCGATGATCTCGGCCTCTTTCTCGTGGTGTTTGGCGTTGAGCACGTGATGTGGAATCCCCCTCTTCTTCAACAACCTGCTCAATCGCTCTGACTTATCGATGGAGACGGTCCCCACCAAGACGGGCCGTCCTATCTGGTAGAGCTCCTCTATCTCCCTTACCACTGCGTTGAACTTTTCACTCTCCGTCTTATAGATCGCATCCGGATAGTTCGTTCGGATCAGGGGTCGATTGGTGGGGACCACTATTACATCTAGTTTATATATCTTCTTGAACTCCGCGGCCTCAGTGTCGGCAGTTCCCGTCATCCCCGCCAATTTATCGTACATCCGGAAGTAGTTCTGGAAGGTAATGGTGGCCAAGGTCTGATTCTCACTTTCTATCCTGACCCCCTCTTTGGCCTCCACGGCCTGGTGGAGCCCGTCGCTCCAGCGTCTACCGGGCATAAGCCTGCCGGTGAACTCGTCGACGATGATCACCTTGCCGTCCTTCACTACGTAGTCCACATCCCTCTTAAAGAGGGTATGGGCCCGCAGCCCCTGGTTTACGTGATGGAGGGTATCGATATATCTGGGATCGTATAGGTTCTCTATATTCAGGAGCCTCTCCAACCGGGCCACCCCTTCTTCGGTAAGTACCACAGCGTTGCTCTTCTCATCCACGGTATAATCTCGCTCTCTCCTCAGTTGGGGGATGATCCGGTTGATCTTATAGTATTTGTCTGTGGACTCCTCCGCAGGTCCGGAGATGATGAGGGGGGTCCTCGCCTCATCAATGAGGATGCTGTCCACCTCATCCACGATGGCATAGTGGAGCTGTCGCTGCACATAGTCATCCAGGCTGAACTTCATATTGTCCCTCAAGTAATCGAAGCCGAACTCATTGTTGGTCCCATAGGTGATATCAGCCTGGTAGGCCTTTCTCCTGGCGTAATCGTCCATGTCATGCAGGATCACGCCTACAGAGAGCCCCAAAAATCGGTAGATGACCCCCATCCACTCGCTATCCCTCTTGGCCAGATAGTCATTTACGGTTACAATATGCACCCCTTTGCCCAGCAGGGCATTGAGATATGCTGGCATGGTAGATACCAGGGTCTTCCCCTCCCCTGTAGCCATCTCAGCTATTTTGCCTTCGTGCAGGACTACCCCACCAATGACCTGAACATCAAAATGGCGCTCTCCTAAGGTGCGCCTTGCCACCTCTCTGACCACTGCAAAGGCCTCGGGCAAGAGATCATCTAAGGGTTCCCCCTTCTCCAATCTCTCTTTGAACTCACCTGTCTTGGCGGCCAGGCGATGATCATCGAGGGGGTAGATCTGGGGTTCTAGAGAGCTTATCATCTCGATGAGGGGTTTGATCCTTTTGAGTTCCCTCTCGTTTTTGCTCCCTACAACCTTTTTTGCGATGTTACCTAACATTTTACCCTTCCTCCGAAGAAATACTTTTCACGCGAAAACTGACCTGAGGCCAATTCACTTTTTAATATTTTACCTCTAATCGAAGAAAAAGGGAAGGATTCAATTTGACTCATTAAACACCAAAAACAGGGTGAAACAAAGAGAGGATTAGACTTTGAAGATAAGTCTTTTATGTAGACCAAAAGACTGACTTTTTCTTGGCCTAAAGGCAATAAGAATTCCCTGTTGAGATCTAAATCAAGCGATAGACTGACTTAATTCAAGATATAGCGCTGGGGGTTTACGGGGACACCGTTCAACCTCACCTCATAGTGCAGATGGGGACCAGTAGATCTTCCAGTGTTGCCAATGGTAGCGACCCTTTCACCCCTTTTGACCTTTTTGCCCACCTTCACATGCACCTTGGAGAGATGGCCATAGCGGGTAATGATACCGTAACCATGTTTGATCTCCAATACTAATCCTAGGCCGAAGTCTTTGAAAACACGGGAAACCACCCCATCGGCGGGGACGATAATAGGAGTGCCTATCCTGTTGGCGATATCGATCCCCTCGTGAAACTGCCTCAATCCGGTAAAGGGGTCAATGCGATATCCGAAGCGCGACGTCAACCACCCTCGGGCAGGCCAGATAGAGGGGGTACATACCAATTGTCTCTTCTTTCCCTCTAAAAAGGAGTAAAGTTCTCGAAAGCTCTTCTCGCAAAACTTTGCCTCTGTACATAAATGGTCCAGCTCCTTCTTCATTCCTTGTAGATCGGATTCCGTCTTTTCCCACGGTTCGCGAGAAGAGTGGACAAGACCTCCTACCCCCAAAAAGGGACCGGTCTCCTCGGCATTTTCGAGATTGGCAATGATGCGTAGTTTTACATCAAACTCCTTCAACCTTTGGATCTGTTGATTGAATTCCCCCATTTTTTTATTTAAGGAGGCAATCTTGGCCTGTTGCTCAGTCCTTTCATTCTCTATCCTGGATAATTTTAAACTCTTGGAGATGTAACTAAAGGTGATAAAGGGAAAGGAAAAGATGATGACAAGAAAAACCGCTAAAAGGATTTTGGCGCTAAGCCCAGGAAGTTTTATCTTATAAGGCCTGAAAGCTCCATTGCGGAAGATCCATATCGTATAGATCCCATCCCTTTTCATCTTGAAACCCCCTTCTGGTAAGATTAAAGGGTCTCCTCTTCCACAGTTCTTCCTTTTGACAAGGAAGGCTTATACTAAAAAATTAAAAATTTGTCAAGAGCTTTTGATAAAAAATACCTGCGTTAGGCCCCTCCAAAAGATTATCCTATTTGCAGACCCTATCACTTATACCTCTCTGATCTTTTTATCGCAAATTTTGTGCCTTTAAAAAGGTTAGCACCTTATTGTAACACAACTGAGCAAAATCAAAAGGATTTCTCAATGATGGGAAAAACGACAAAGGATCAAAAGATGTCGATGTGACAATTTTTGTCAACCTCGACGAATGACATCTAACCGACAGGAACATATTATGGTTCTTCTCCAAAAAAGTTGCTAAAAATGGTCCAAGGATTCATCTGTCAGTTATCAGCAGCAATTCACCCATTCACCGTGTACACTCAACAAACTCAATACTGCCTTCATTAAGCCTTTGCCGCATTTATTCCCGAGGCATTGGCACAAAACCGTTGACACGTAATTTTTCGAGTGGTAATAATAGGATGTTTTTAAGAAATAAAATAAAAAATTAATTTTTAATAAAATAAGACATTGGTCAGATCAAAAACTAGAAAAGGAGGTTAGGATGGCGTTACTATCTGAAGTCAGCAAGCATTATGGAAGGTTAAAATTCTTCATCGACGGCAAGTGGGTTGACTCCAAGTCCACCACCATTAATCAGACCACCAATCCTGCTATAGGTGAGGTGATCGCAGAGTTCCCTACGGCAACACAGGAAGAGGCCGATGCGGCAGTTGAGGCAGCATACAGGGCTTTTAAGACATGGAGCAATCTCCCCCTGCGGGATAGGGCCCGTTTACTCTTCGACCTCAGGGGCAAGTTTGATGAATATTTCGACGAACTCAGTCGCGTTCTCACCCAAGATCACGGAAGGACCATAGATGAATCCAGAGGGTCTGTGAGAAGGGTTATTGAGAATATCGAATCGGCTTGCTCAGCCCTGTACAGGTTAGCAAGGGAGAACGAACATGTGGATCAGTTGGCCAGGGGTATTGACGAATATCTAGTATGGGAACCAGTGGGGGTCTTCCTCATCATTACACCAGGAAACATCCCCATGCATGCCTGGTCGTCCTTTGTCCCATATGCCCTTGCCTGCGGATGTCCTGTAGTTTGGAGCCCAAGCTGGCAGGGTCCTGTCTGCGCCAATAAGATCACCGAGGTGGTTGAGGAGGCCGGTTTCCCTCCTGGCGTACATAATCTCATTCATGTGGGGAATCAGGTAGAGCTCAATGCCACGATGTTCGCCCATCCCTATGTGCAGGGAGCCGGGTTTATAGGGTCGACAGCAGTCAGCAAAATACTGTTCGACCAAGCGGGAAAACTGGGGAAGAGGACATCCTTGAACGGTAATGGAAAGAATCATATCGTTATCATGCCAGATGCCGACATAGACAGAGGGATTGAGTACCTTCTGAGGGGATGCTATGGTATGACCGGCCAACGCTGCCTGGGTACTGACAACGTGGTTATCGTGGGAGATGTATACGATGAGGTGAAGAGCAAGTTTGTAGAGGCCTCTGCGGGCATGAAACTGGGTTATGGACTTGACGAAGATACGGACCTCGGGCCTATGACCACACAAATGGGGAAAGAAAAGGTCCTTCAGTGGATAGAGAAGGGTTTAAAGGAAGGGGCTAAGATCGCACTGGATGGCAGAGAGGTCAAGGTAAAGGACTATCCTAATGGCTATTTCCTCGGTCCCACCATCCTGGGAGATGTCCACCCTGACATGCACATTGCGAAAGAGGAGGCATTTGGCCCTGTTGCCAACCTGATAAGGGCCAGCAATCTCGATGAAGCAATAGAGTGGATCAACACCAAGACAAACCTTGGACACTCAGCATGCATCCTTACGGCGGACGGTAAAAATGCGCGAAAGTTTACAAGAGAGGTCAACGTAGGAAACGTGGGGGTGAATTTGGGTATACCACAACCATACTCCTTTTTCCCAATGGCGTCCAAGAGGGAGTCCTTCTTCGGAAATGCCCATAGCAGGATGGACTCTGTAAGGCTGTTCATGGACCAGAAGACGGTCACCTTACGTTGGGTTTGAAGGACGGTTCGAAAAAACATGCTAATAGGGAAATCTCTCATTGACAGGTAACCTTTTCGGTGATATTTATTTAATTATAAAAACAAAAAATTCATTACTAATTTAATTATGATAGAGGATATAGGACAAAAAATTCGGGCCTTAAGAAAGGAAAGGGGGTTGACATTAAAGGAATTGGCCCAAAGGGTAAATTGCTCTCCTTCCTTTATCTCCCAGGTGGAAAGAGGAAAGGTCTCCCCCTCCATAGCCACATTGAAACATGTAGCCAATGTCCTCAGGGTAAACATTGTGGACTTCTTTCTCCCCCCTAATAACTCTGAATCCGTGGTGATGCGAGAAGGGGAGAGGGTGGAGATCTCCATAAAGAGGTGGAAGGCGAAGATCAACCTCCTGGTCAAGAGCACCCAGGGGAAGAGGATGCAGCCCTTCTACACGGTGATCAAGCCAGGAGGAGGGGCTTTGGGCCTTTACAACCATGAGGGAGAGGAGTTCGGCATAGTCCTCAAGGGGGTACTGGAGATAAACCTCGATGGCACCCGCTATCAGATAAAGGAAAATGAAAGCTTCTACTACTCCTCCCAGATACCTCACAGCTGGATCAACCCCACAAATGAGGAGACGGTGGTAGTCTGGGTGGTAAGTCCTCCTACATGGTAGAAAGTAGAGATAAGTTTATGGGCTTCATGCATGACACAGGCAAAGGGGGGAAGTCGGGCATGAAGGGAGGTGATGTCCATTTTTGTGCCTTTCCCCACTGAAGGACCAACCTACAACCAAAAGGAGGGAAAAGATGAAAAAGAAGATATTTTTAGTTTCTCTAGTGGTTGTGCTAGCAGCCAGTCTATTGTTGGCTGTTAGTACGAGGTCGGTGGCAGAGCCACAGAAGACAATGCATATAAAATTTAGCACCTGGCACCCTCCTGTTAGCAGAGAGGTGAAGACTGTTTGGATACCGATGCTTGAGGAGCTGAAAAAGAGGAGTAATGGCCGCATAACCTACACCCTGTACGCCGGCGGCGCCCTGGGCAAAGGAGCAGAGCATTACGATATAGTGGCGAAGGGACTCTCTGATATGGGCTATTTTACCGCGACCTGGACACCGGGACGCTTTCCTCTCAGCGATGTGCTCTCGCTGGCTGTCTGGGTAAATGGCAAAGACATCGGCGTTGACATTGGCAATGCTATGTATAAGCGCATCCTGAAGCGAGAATTCCCCGGCGTGAAAATGATCGAATTAAACGGATGCATCAAAGCCTCATTATGGACTACGAAGCCTGTGCGTACCCTGGAGGATTGCAAAGGACTCAGAATAAGGACCCCGGGGGGTCACCAAACGAATTATATCAAGGCACTAGGGGCGGAGCCGGTATTCATGCCCCTTGGTGATGTCTATCTGGCTATGGAGACAGGTACCGTAGACGGGCTCGTTACCTGCCCACCACTGGTCCTCGCCTTCAAACTCTATGAGGTAGCAAAATATGGGACGATCGCCACTTTTGGTTGTGTGACCGAAGGTGTAATAATGAACCAAAAGAGCTGGGAGAGGACACCAGACGACCTAAAGCCTATCATAGAGGAAGTATGCTCAAATCCCTTCCGCACCACCGGGGGATTAACTGTAGACGTCTACAAGGTCATGATGAAGGAGATCGCTAACAAAGGGGTGAAACTCTATTACCTACCTAAAAAAGAGGAGAATCGCTGGTACGCAAGATTTCAGGATATGACGAGGAAGTGGGCGGCAGATTTGGAGAAGAAGGGCCTTCCGGCAAAAAAGGCAGTGAAGATGTACAACGAGGAATGCAAAAAGAGGGGTGTAAAGTGCGTAGCATGCCCGCCCGAATGGAAGTAGTAATCACCTTGCTAGGATAATGAAAAATGGGGTGGTTGACCACGATCAAGAAGGGGATACAACGCATAAACCTTTACCTATGTTCAGTGGGCATGTGTCTGCTCATCCCGATGATGTTGCTCACTGCCGGTGATGTGATAGGCCGGGTCTTATGGACCCGGCCTATCCCTGGCGCGGTCGAGCTATCCAGTTACATGCTCGTAATATTTATCCTCTTGGGCGTTGCGTACACGCACCAGGTGAAAGGGCATGTTCGCGTATCGATGCTTGTATCTCGACTCCCCGAACGGATGGGGCTAATCCTGGATGTAATGACCACCCTTCTCAGCCTGTTCATAATTTCTATTCTAGCATGGCAGGGTTGGGTGGTAGGAATCGAGGAACGAACCGTTTCAGACATGCTGAGAATCCCCCAGCTACCCTTCAGGTTGCTTGTCGCCGTAGCGGCTGTCTTCCTCTGCCTGGAACTCTTGATTGACCTTTCAACTTCTGTAGGAAAGCTGGTAAGGAAATAACCTTGGATCCAGTAATTGTAGGTATCATCGGAACGTTTTTAGTATTCTTTCTGCTATTCCTTGGTATGCCCATAGCCTTTGCTTTGATGCTTGTGGGTTTCTTGGGACTTAGTTATTTGGCGTCCATAGGGGCAGCGCTACCAGTAACCGCTCGGACAGTCTATGAAGTTGCCTATCATTACCCATACACGGTCATCCCACTTTTTATTGTTATGGGAGGGTTTGCCGGTAGCTCCGGGATGACTCAAGACTTGTATGGAACCTTTGACAAGTGGTTTCGAAAGTTGCCCGGGGGGCTGGGGATTGCAACAATTGGTGCCTGTGCCGGGTTTGCTGCTGTCTCGGGATCTTCCGTGGCGACGGCAGCCACTATGGGGACCGTTGCTCTTCCGGAAATGAAGCGCTTTAACTATCACCCGAGGCTTGCGACAGGGAGTATTGCCGCGGGCGGTACCCTGGGTTTTCTTATCCCGCCGAGCATCGGCTTTGTGGTCTATGGTATGCTCACTGAGCAGTCTATCGGAAAACTCCTGATCGCTGGCATGCTTCCTGGAATCATTCTGGCGGCAGCCTATATAGCTATCGTAGTGCTCCAGGTCAAAATGAACCCCAGTTTAGCCCCAGCCAGTCCTGAATCGGTTACCTGGAGAGAGAAATTCATAGCACTCAGAGGTATATGGGAACCGTTGGCAATCTTTTTGGTGGTAATGGGTGGCATATATCTGGGCTTTTTTACCCCCACTGAGGCTGGAGCGATGGGGGCTACTGCCCTTTTCTTGACTGCTTTTGTCAAAAGGAAACTAACCTGGCATAATCTCTTCGCCTCTTTGGAGGAGGCCGTCCGGATTTCTGTAATGGTTCTCTTCCTTGTTGCCGGGGCTAATGTCTTCAGTTATTTTCTAGCTCTGTCCACGATACCCATGAAGGTGGCAATTTGGGTAGCCGGGCTTGAAGTATCCCCATATGTCATCCTCGCCATCATAGTCGTTTCATACCTTTTCCTGGGCTGCTTTTTAGACGCAATCTCAATGATGGTGCTGACGCTGCCGGTAATTTTCCCGGTGATATTGGCGCTGGGGTTTGACCCCATCTGGTTTGGGGTAATCGCAGTGCTCATGATGGAGGCAGGATTGATCACCCCGCCCATGGGACTAAATATATTTACCGTTGCTGGGGTAGCAAAGGATACGCCAGTGGAAGAGATCTTCCGTGGTGCAATGCCTTTTTTAATATCAATATTCGTGATAGTCGCAATCATAACGGTCTTTCCTAAGATTGCCCTTTTACTTCCTGGAATGATGCTACGGTAAAGATTGCTTCCTTGTGAGGGGATGATGCCTGTCCAGAAGGTAAGGGTAAGGTTAAAAATAAACGGCCAAGATAAAGAACTGGAGATCCCTTCTAACCTCACCCTGTTGGAACTCCTCAGGGACGAACTCGGCCTCACAGGGACCAAGGAGGGGTGCGGGATAGGGGAATGTGGGGCGTGTACGGTCCTGCTGAATGGAAGACCGGTATATGCCTGCCTCGTCTTGGCCCCCAAAATAGATGGAAGGGAGATCATCACCATTGAGGGGATCGGACAGGAGGGGAAACTGCACCCATTGCAGGAGGCCTTTCTCAACCATGGGGCCGTTCAGTGCGGCTTCTGCACCCCCGGGATGATCATGGCGGCCAAGGCCCTCCTTGATGAAAACCCCCAACCATCCAAGGAGGAGATCGAGGAGGCCATCTCCGGCAACCTCTGTCGTTGTACCGGTTACTTGCAGGTCGTGAAGGCCATCAAGGCCAGTGGGAGCGGTAAAAAGGGTGAGGTCTGAGTTCGCATACATCTGTCCAAGCTCTCTGGGGGAGGCCTTAGAGATACTAAAGGATAACGGAGAAAGGGCCCGGGTGATCGCCGGAGGGACCGACCTGATGACAGAGATCAGGGAGGGAAAGCTGGGGGCAGATTTCCTGGTGGATATCACTCGCATCCCTGAGCTGAGGTTTGTCAGGGAGGAGGGGGATCAGATCTGTCTAGGTCCCCTCATCAACCATGCTGAGCTCGCCTCCTCCGGGTTGATCAAGGAGGGGGGAGATATCCTGGGAAGGGCCGCCCAAAACGTGGGCTCTCCCCAGATCAGAAACATGGGGACCATCGGAGGGAATATCGTCAATGCCTCCCCTGCCGCCGATACCATCCCTGCCCTAGTGGTCCTGGGGGCCAAGGTGACTCTACAACGAAAGGGAGGAGAGAGGACCCTTCCGATAACTGATCTCTATCTCGGTCCTTATAGAACGGTCATTGAGCCACAAGAAATCCTGACGGAGATCAGTTTTGCCAAATTGGATGATGGATGGAGGCATTCTTTTGTCAAGCTGGCCAGGAGAAAGGCCCTGGCCATCGCCAGGATAAATATTGCGGCGCTGGCCAAGGTGGAGGGCAGGAGGGCAAAGGAGGTAAGGGTCTCAGTAGGCTCCTGCACCCCCACACCATGCAGGATGGGGGAGGTGGAAGCCTTGTTTAGGGAGGAGGTACCCTCCGTCGCCCTGATCGAGGAGGCGGCCCAGAGGGTGGCCCAGGAGATGGTGAAAAGGAGCGGGGTGAGGCCCTCAACGGAATATAAAAGGCCTGCCGTCCAGGGGCTGGTAAAAAAGGCCTTATTGGATGTCTTCAATCTAAGTCATGATGCTTAAGGGCAAGGTAGGAGAGAGCATACCAAGGGTGGATACCATGGAGAAGGTCTTGGGCAAGGCCCTCTTCGCCGCCGACCTCAAGATGGAGGGACTCCTTCACATGAAGGTCCTGCGCAGCGATCGTCCTCATGCACGCATAAAAAAGATTCACACCGAGAAGGCTGAAGCGATGCCTGGTGTGGTGAGGATCTTTACCCATAGAGACATTCCTGGGAAAAATCAAATCGGAATTATAGCCATAACCAAGGATCAACACGTGCTGGCCGAAGACAGAGTCAGATTCATAGGAGATCCGATCGCCCTCGTAGTAGCCCACACTGAAAGGGAGGCCGAACAGACCTTGGAGGAGATTAGAGTGGAATATGAAGATCTCCCTCCCATCTTCGACCCTGAAGAGGCCCTGCGCTCCCCCACTCTGATCCACGAAAAAGGGAACCTCCTCTATCAGCGTGACACCATCAAGGGTAATGTAGAGCAGGGGTTCGCCGAGTCCGACTTGGTGATAGAGAGGACCTATCTAACCTCTATGCTGGAGCACACCTATCTGGAACCTGATGCTGGGGTGGCCTGGGTGGACGAAGAGGGGAGGATCACTGTCTACCCATCAACCCAGAACCCCCACTATGACCACATGGAGATCGTGGCCGTCCTGGGGGTAGAACCATCGCAGGCAAGGGTGATCCAGGCGACCACTGGAGGGGGGTTCGGGAGCAAACTTGATATCAGCGTTCAGTGTTTCCTCGCCTTGGCCATCTATCATCTGCGGCGTCCGGTTCGGTTGGTCTACACAAGAGAGGAGGCCTATCTGGCCACGGCCAAGCGTCACCCCCTGATCATGAGATACAAGACCGGCGCCCGCCGGGATGGAAGGCTTGTGGCCGTGGAGGCCGATATCCTGGGGGATACAGGGGCCTATGCCTCCTATGGGGTAGCGGTGGCCAGCAGGGCGGCGGTGCACGCCACCGGTCCTTATCAGGTGCCCCATGTAAGGGTGAAGAGTAAAATGGCCTACACCAATCATCCCTTCAGTGGGGCCATGCGCGGCTTCGGCGTTCCCCAGGTGGCCTTCGCCCATGAATCCCAGATGGATATCCTGGCTGAGGAGCTGGGGATGGACCCCTTTGAGATCCGTCTCTTAAACGCCTTCGACCGGGGCTCGGAGACTGCTACCGGCCAGACACTAAAGGAGAGCGTGGGGATCAAGGAGTGCCTGCAGCAGGTAAAAGAGCATAGGGGGGAGATAAAGTCCAACCCGGGAAGGCTCTATGGAAAGGGAATCGGGGCCATGTGGTATGGGATCGGCAATACAGGGTTGAAGAACCCCGCCTCGGCCCGGGCCGAACTCGATCATCAGGGGAGGTTCACCCTTTTTACAGGGGCAGCGGAGATCGGCCAGGGTTCCGATACAGTGCTCAGCCAGATCGCCGCCTCCGAAATGGGGATAGATACACAGGATATCAGGCTCGTTAGGGGGGATACAGCCCTTACCCTTGATGCCGGGGCCACCTCGGCCAGCCGCCAGACCTATATCTCCGGCAATGCGGTGTACGAGGCGACAGACAAGTTAAAAGGGTTGGTCCTGGAGGAGGCCTCCCGATTTCTGAAAGTCCCTGCGCACGAGCTCACTGTGGAGGACGGGCTGGTCAAATCCCAAAGAGACGGGGAAATATTTGCCACCCTGAAGGATGTGGCAGCCAGGTCCTATCAGGAGGGAAAGAAATTAATGGGTGAGGGTTTCTTCGACCCACCCACCACTACCCTGGACGCCGAGACTGGCCAAGGCATCCCGTATGCCACCTATGCATTCGCCTGCCAGATGGCAGAGGTAGAGGTGGACCCTGCTACTGGCGAGGTGGATGTTTTGCGGGTGGTGGCAGCCCACGATGTGGGGAAGGCCGTAAACCCTTCCAATGTGGTAGGGCAGATTGCCAGCGGTGTGGCCATGGGGATCGGTTTCGCCCTGATGGAGGAGTTCGTCCCTGGGCAGACCCGTTCCATGCGGGACTATTTGATCCCTTCGATAAAAGACATACCAGAGGTCATCCCCATCATTGTGGAGGATCCAGAACCCACCGGTCCTTTTGGGGCCAAGGGGGTGGGGGAGCCGGCCCTTATCCCCACCGCCCCGGCCATCCTGAACGCCATCGCCCATGCCCTGGGGGAGAGGATCTATCACCTGCCGGCCAGCCTGGAGAGGGTGCTGGAGGCATCCAGGAGGAAGTTGGGATCGTCAAACAAAAGATATTAACAGAAAAGGAGGTCTTACAATGAAGGGAGGAGGTCTGACAATGAAGATCGTATTGGTATTATTCTTGGGGGCAGCGATCGCCTTCACCGTTGCATCGACCGCATCAGGGCAAAAGGCCACCATTGTCAAAAGGATAGGGGCCATCGTAGTAGACGTCCAGGGTGACTTCACCGAATGGAAAAAAGGCTCCCTTGCTGTCTCGGGCACAAACAAGGTCTTTATCGAAAAGGTCAGGAATGCCACCAAGCTGTTGAAAAAGGCCGGCTTTATCCCCTTCGCCACCCAGGACTGGCATCCAGGGGACCATATCTCCTTTTACACCAACCACCCAGGCAAGAAGCCCTTCGAGGTGATCAAGGTCGATGACCGGACCCAGGTCCTCTGGCCCCCGCACTGCGTCCAGGGGACAGAAAACGCCAGGATCTTGGTGGACAACAACCTCTTCTTGGCCATCGTCCAGAAGGGAAGGGATAAAAGGTTCGACAGCTACTCCGGCTTTCAGGACGACGGGGGACAAAAGACGGAGATGGACTCCATCCTGAGGCGGAATGGGATCGAGAAGGTCGTGGTCTATGGGATCGCCACCGACTACTGCGTGAAAGCGACGGCCATTGATGCAGCCAAGGCAGGCTATGAGGTGATCGTGATCAAGGAGTTGTGCCGGGGGGTGGCCCCAGATACCTCAAAGAAGGCCCTAGTGGAGATGAAGAGGGCGGGGGTGATCATCCTCGATAAACTCGATATCGATAAGATCAAGAAGTTGTAGATAGTTACCCTGAAAATATCACGGTATGCTGAAAGGCTTAAGGATGTTTCAGCCCCCAAAATATTTCGGCCTCGCTTTAGGGGTCAAGGATTCCAGGATTTAAAATATATTTTTACTAGATCCCTTGAATCCTAGACCCCTTGAATCCTGTATTTTATATAGGCGAGGTTTAGTTCTGATTATTATAGGCATGGCTCGACAAAAAGGAGGACAAAATGGGCAAGCTCTTGATCAAAGACATAGGCAAACTGGTATCAGGGGACCTCTCTCAACCCATCCTGGAGGCCGATGCCATCCTGATCGAGGATGGCCTGATCAAAGGGCTGGGAAAAGGGAAGGATCTGGAGGCACCAGATGTGGACAGGGTCATCGATGTTGGGGGGATGACGGTGGCCCCTGGTCTCATCGACTCACACTGCCATCCCGTCATCGGTGACTTCACCCCCAGGCAGAGACAGCTCGATTTCATTGCTAGCTCCCTCCACGGGGGGGTCACCACGATGATCTCCGCTGGAGAGGTCCACACCCCTGGCAGACCCCGAGATGCTGCAGGGACCAAGGCCCTGGCCATCCTGGCGGCCAAGGCCTTCGCCAACTTCCGGCCAGGGGGGGTGAAGGTGTTGGGTGGTGGCCTCATCCTGGAACCGGGCCTGGGTGAGGAGGACTTTGCGGAGATGGCCCGAGAGGGGGTAACGCATGTGGGGGAGATCGGCTTAGGGGCCGTGAAAAGACCGGAAGATGCCGCTCCTATGGTTCGCTTGGCCAAGAAATATGGAATGGTGGTGATGATGCACACGGGTGGAACCTCCATCCCCGGCAGCACCACCGTGACAGCCGATCAGGTGATGGCAACCGGTCCGGATGTAGTGGCCCACCTCAATGGAGGGCCTACCGCTGTCCCCCTGGCCGAGGCGGAGAGGATCATCAAGGAGACCAACTACGCCTTTGAGATCGTCGAATGCGGTAACCCCAAGGTTGCACTGGAGATCGTCAGGATCGCCCGGGAGCAAGGGGTCTTTGAAAGGATCCTCATCGGGAACGACGCCCCATCAGGTACGGGGGTAATCCCCCTGGGGATCCTGCGCGTATTGAACCTCATCGCTTCTGTAGGAAGTGTCAAGGCCGAGGAGGCCATTGCCATGGCTACCGGTAATACTGCCCGGGTGTACAAGCTCAATCGCGGACAGATCAAAGAAGGATATGAGGCAGACCTCGTTGTAATGGATACACCCATGGGATCTGTGGGAGCGGATGCCCTGGAGGCTATTGAGGCGGGTGATATCCCTGGTATAGCCGCCGTCCTCGTGGACGGAGAGGTCAATGCCTGGGTCAGCAGAAACACACCACCTCCAGTACGTCGGTGTAAAGAGGAGTAAAGGTGATCGTTGATCTTGAAAGGTGTGTAGGCTGCGGCAAGTGTGTGGAGGATTGCCCCCTGGGAGCCATTTCCCTGATAGAGGAAAAGGCGGTCATCTCTCAGAAGCTCTGTGTCAATTGCCAGACTTGCGCCAAGGTCTGCCCAGAAGAAGCTATCACCAAAGAAGCCGAACCCTTGCCCGGAAGGGTTCGCTGTGACGCCTGCCCTATAGGTTGCGAAATCGCCTTGGGAAAGACCGGGGCATGCAAACGGTTCCAAAACGAAGATGGGAGACTGGTGCGCACCGTGCCCCTGCACACCTTTGCGGACATCAAGGATATAGTCGGCCCCGACTATGAAGAGGCCATTCGCCGCCCCCTCATTACTGCCATTGGAGCAGGGACTACCTACCCTGATGCACGACCTGCCCCTTACATCGTCCAGGGTAAGTCAGATGGAATCGATGTCGTAACGGTGGTAACTGAAGCCCCACTGAGCTACAGTGGGATCAAGGTAAAAATTGACACTGATAAGACCATTGGTGAAGAGGGTGCTCCCGTTTTAATAAAGGGGAGAAAGGTGGGACATGTAACTACAGAGGAGTACGGCTCTAAGATCCTCTCCATCGGTGGTGCCAACCTCCTTACAGGAAAGAACTGCTTCACGGTAGCACGCACCATTGTTGAAATTGCGAACCGCGAGCCAGTAGAGTTGAGAGTAAAAAAAGGAAGTACCCTTAAAATGCAGGTGGGTAAAGCCCCGGTGATCGACGGTGAGGTAATACAAAAGATGCGGGTCGGCTGCGGTAGTGCCTCCATGGGGTTGTTCACCCCCTTCTTTAAGGAAGCAGCAGACGAGGTGATCGTCCTCGACTCTCACCTTACCGGGCTCTTCACCGAACATGCTGCCGGAAGATATGTTAACGCGCGCTATAGCGGCATTCAACTGCGTGGCAGGAAGAGTACTCCGGGCAGATACTTTCAGGACCAAGGTCATGGATGGGGCGGAACCTCGATCACCAATCCTCTTGAGATCATCGCGGGAGTCGACGAGGAAATTGCCTGGGATGGGATGACCCTCCTGATCACGGAGACCACCGGTGAGCGGGCATCTATGTTCCGTTGGAATGGGAAGGGGTTCGAGGAGATCCCCCTCACCGCGGCCGCCCAAAGGGCGGTGGGGGTCATCAATAACACCGCTCAACCCTCGCGGGTATCAGCTATATACGTCGCAGGGGCAGGCGGAAGCGCCAGGGCTGGCGTAACCAAGTACCCCATCAAACTCACCCAGGCAGTCCACGCCTGTAAGGCCTGTCTCACCGTGGGAGGTGCTCCAACCTTTATCTTTCCAGGAGGCGGAATCACCTTCGCCGTGGACGTGGAACGGGTAAAGAGAGGGGCCTTTACATGGGTCCCTACGCCGGCTACGGTGGCTCCCATAGAGTACACCATGAGGCACGATGACTACATAGAGATGGGGGGGCATCAGGAGGCAATGAAGCCTTTTGACGTGGTGGTAAAAGACCTGAAGAAGGTAATGGTCTAAATGGCCAAAGGATTGGTAATCCCGTTGAATGATGCCTGGGTCCTGGCGGAGTCAGGTCCCATGCGCCTGCTGGTTGCTGCCTGGGATGGAGGTAAACCGTTATTGGAGTCAGCCCAAAGGGGTGGGGAATGGGCTTGTGGGTTGTTAAAGGAGTTAGCCCCTTTTCAGGTGATCATCAAGAAGAAGGCCCCTAGGCTCAGCGCCGATGGAAACCTTCCCCAGGTGGTCAAGGAGATGGTCGGTGCTGTGCAGCGGGTGGGAGATGAGGACCTTACTCCTTTGTCGGCCGTGGCCGGGACCATCTCCGATCTGGTAGCGGAGCATACCTTCTCCCAAGGGGTCAGCAAGGTGATCGTCGACAACGGTGGTGATGTCGCCATCAGGATGGCCCCAGAAGAGGTGGTCAGGGTGGGGATCAGGCTCGATGTAACCTGCCCGGAGATCTCCTATTGCCTGCAGCTTACAGGGGGGATGGGAGTGGGGGGAGTGACCACCAGTGGTCTGGGAGGAAGGAGCTTCACCAAGGGGGTGGCTCAGGCGGCCGTTGTCCTTGGCCCCTCTGCCTCGGTAGCCGACGCGGCCTCCACATCAGTGGCCAATGCCACGGCGATAGACTCCCCTAGGGTAAAAAGGATTCGGGCTGATGAAATTGATCCGGACACAGACCTGCGAGGGGAGGAGGTAACTCTGGAGGTGGAAAAACTCACGTCTCACGAGGTTGATGAGGCCCTCTCCCGGGGTATGGGAAAGGCTCAACACCTAATGGATAAGGGTGTAATCTTAGGTGCCCTCATCTGTGTGCAGGGGAGGGTGGTCTGGGATCAGGGGATAAAGGGTTTTTTATCCCCCCTAACCCAAAATTTATTCGATAAGGAGGGGTAAACAATGGAGATAAGAAAGGTCGTCACCATAGTGGAGGAGATCCAAAGGGAAGGGGAAAAGGAGATATCTCCTCCCACCCGAAAGGCTGCAGCCATAGCGGTGATCAAAAACCCCTTTGCCAATCAATACGTGGATGATCTCTCTGAACTCATGGATTACGGTGAGCAGTTGGGGGCAATGTTAGGAGAACGGGCTGTCGCTGCCTTGGGGATCCCGAAGGAAAAGGCCCAAGACTACGGAAAGGCGGCAATCGTAGGCCTTGATGGAGAATTAGAACACCTTCACGCTATCCTGCACCCCAAGTTGGGGAAACCGCTGCGGGAGCAGGTAGGCGGCGGTAAGGCCATCATCCCCTCGGCGGGGAAACGGGGGACTGCAGGAACGCCCATTGACGTCCCCCTTCACTTTAAGGATGCTGCCTTCGTTCGTACCCACTATGACGCCATGGAAGTACGGATCCCGGACGCTCCAAAAAACGACGAAATACTGGTCGCTATCGTGGTCACTGATTCAGGAAGACCTCTGGCACGGATTGGTGGATTGAAGAAAGAGGAAATAAAGGGTGAAGATGGGTTGAGATAATGGCATAAAAAAGGGGACCCTCATTGAGGGTCCCCTTGAAAGGGCCTCAAGGGATCAGACCAGAGATACCTTGGAGGCCTGGGGTCCTTTAGGGCCTTGCGTGATCTCAAACTCTACCTCTTGTCCTTCATAAAGGGTCTTGAAACCTTCCCCCGAGATGGCCGTGTAGTGGACAAAAACATCGTCTCCGTCATCCCTTTCGATGAAGCCATACCCCTTCTTGTCGTTAAACCATTTTACTCGTCCTTTAACCATACTTCCCATTCCTCCTTCAAACAAAAATTTAAACTCTCTGAGGCCCCGCCCATCGCAGGCCTCTCTTTGATAAGCAGGATACTCTGAGGACAAAAAGGAAAACTATCCAGGGACCCCACCGAGATCATCCTTCCGCCCTCAATAGATCTCCACTTATCAAACCCAGGCGACCATAGCAGATAAATAGGGGTTTGTCAACAAAATAAAGCTAAACAGTTTCGTCTCTCTTTCTATGTAGGTCTGACGACGATCTCATTTATGGCCACACCCCTTTTAAATCATCTAAAATCTCATCCTCACCCTGTATGTAAGCTTTGTCTCTTTGTCTCTGGGGACTTTAATATTGAACTCAGCAGTAAATGCCTCTGTCTTTGTATAGTTATGAGACGAACTGAGCATTTTCCAGTCTCCTGGTATGGGCTCAACAACCTTCACAACGACATCTTCCTTCTTGTGATTTCTCAGAGAGATTTCAAAGCTCGCCTCGTATGTATCATAGGCAATCTTTTTCCAGTCCGTCTGTTTTCTACTTCCAACCACATCAAAGGCGTCTCCGAGCTTTATCCTGACCTTCTCGTCCTTTGGTGTATGGTCTATAGAGTCCTCGCCAACAAATTGCAGGCTTCCCTCCTTGTCATGTTTGTAGACCCTTATCGTGCCTTTGGGAAGGGGGATACCCAGGTTATTCTCTTTCTTATTTTTTATCTCTACAAACACACCAACCTTCTGGTTCGATATCGTCTGGCCGTGTCTGTTGCGGTAATAAAATCTTGCGCCATAGTAGAGGAGTTCTTTTTTGACAGGGATGTTATCGGCACTCACAAGCATTATCTGTTTTGTCTGATTTTGTCTAATCGTTGCTGGCCTCTGCAGGGTGTATATGTGATACTCAAAGAATTCCTCCTCCTTAAACTGGGGTTTTGCTTTCGCTGCCTCTGCCATTGCTGCACGAAGCATCTTGTCCTTATATTCCCATTTGTCTCTAACCCTGTGGACATCTCCGGCCACCAGTTTGAGTTTTGCCTCCTTATATGTTGCACCACTCTTATTATCAATGCTAACCCAGCCAGTAAGGTCAGTCCTATCGTCTCTGTCGTTCAATGTGACAACATAATCAGCCCGCCAGTTGATGCCATTTGTGAGATATGATGCCTCGATCTTCTGGGCCTTTGAGAGGGTGTTTTCAACGAGCCAGACAAGGGTCGGTTTTGAGATAAGGTTGTCCGGGACCTTGGGGAATATGATCCTTCCAGGATGCCCGAAGGTTATCTCATCCCCGATTTTAAATATCGGGCCTCCATTATTCGATAGGAGTGTGGCCCTCACAATCTCTTCTCTCTCTGTGTATGGATTTCTGTAGTATAGTTTCACCTCCTTACCCACATATTTGTCGAGGAGCTTCTTCGGATTGAGCAGGTCATACTCATAGTTCTGTTCAAGGACCTGAAGGCTTTTAGGGTCTATGAGGGATCTTATAGAGACGCTTGTAGGAATTATCTTAGATGCCACACCCATAAACCTCAACTCCCCTGCCCCTCTCGTAATGCTTATCTTCCTCTGGTCTTTCACAAGCCCGAGGTTGACATTATAGATGGTCACTGCCACCCCTGTCTGGTCCTCCAGTGTAGTTGAAAGGGCTACAGGTTTTTCTGCCCCTCTCCCTGCAACTGCCAATGCGCTACAGCCGATCCCTACCAAAAGCATAGCCACCAAGGCAATGTAATGATATTTCCTTTTCATTTCAAACCTCCTTTAATATTTTTGACTTGTGCTAGTTCATAAGACAAAAAAAGTCTCCAAAAAGTTCCCGAACACGGCCTATTTTTATGGTGAATGCTGAGGAAAATGTAGCTTTAAGGCCCCTTTGGTGGGATGGGTTGGCAGATGGATTTTGGAGGGGTGAGCTTAATTTTCTACGTTTAAATGAGTCAGCGGCCCTCCGCGCCGTCCTAACGATTAAGATCACCTACCTCTATTGAGTGTCAACGGAATAGAGGTCAGGGCAACGACTGGTTAGCCTTGTGCCTACTCATAATGTGTCCGCATTCGAACTACCTTTACGCTCTTAATTTCGTCGAGAATCTGGTATACAAGGCGATGCTGGATATTTATACGCCTTGAAAAAGCACCTTCCAAATCTCCAACCAATTTTTCAAAAGGTGGAGGATCTTGATAAGGATTTTCACGTAAGATTTTAAGTAACTGCTCTGCTTGGTGGCGTAACCCCGAAGCTGCAAGTTTTCTGGCATCTTTTCGAGCTTGTCTGGTATAGACAAGTTGCCATTTCACCAGTCAAGTTCCTGCTCACATTTTTCGACCGGTGTCTTTAATCCTTCGACAATTGACTCTCGCATGCCAGGAATTGAGAGCAAATAAAGTGTTTCTTGGATAGAACGCCAGTCGCCTTCAGAGACAAGCACGGCTTTACTACGCTTAGAAGTGATATGTACCGGTTCGTGAGACTCGCTAATTTCATCTAGAAGTCGGTATAATCTTTTTCTTGCTTCAGTTGCAGTAATAGTGGTCATGATAAACCCTCTTTAATTACGTACGATATAACGTACTTTATGTATAAGGTCATGTCAAGTCTTTTTTCAAGGATGTATTGGCGTTTTTACAAGCTCTATCCTTATCTCTACTTCACCTTCCCAAACCTCTAATGCCATCCCCTTTTCTTTAACCTCCCCAATCGCCTTTAGTTTTTCAAGTAATTCATTCACCTTTTGAGAGTCAAGCTCTGCGGCGATGACAATTTTATTCTCAAGAGATTCTGTTCGGATTATCTTCCCTCCAAGCTGCATAAGAACTTCCTCAATCTCTTTACTGGCAGTCTCAATGTCTCGGACATTAACAGCTAAACCAATACCCTCCTCTCTTCTCTCAGCCAATGTCCTTGCTCTGGATTCTTTTGATACAACTTCTCGTTTTAATTCATCCCTTGCAACAGCGCCTGCTGGTGGCTCAACCTTGCCTCCTTTTGCAACTTTCGCAGGGGCCTTGGGTGCTCCTGCATATTTTCTTGCTTGGGTCTCTTCTTCTGCAAGCATGAATCGCTCTGCTGGCTTGGCAGGAACAGGTTTGCCCTCCTCAATAGCAAGTGTTTTTTCTTTTTCTTGTGAAAGAATTTGAGATGCCACCTCCTCTGAGGGTGCCTGTACAAGTTTCATCTCTGGCTGCATGGTCTTAAAGACATATATCGTGGCTACTGCAATTAAGACAACGGCAACCGCCTCAATGGGCAGCTTTATCGGGATCGGGTAAAATAACCTTCGCAGGATTCCTCTCTTCGATTCAGCTTCTGATTGGACCCTCGCCATAACCTTCTGCGCGAGCCATGCAGGAGGCTCTATTTCTTCGAGCTCCTGGATATACTCAATGGTCTTCTCCAGGTCAGAAAGAGCATCATTGCATCTCTGACATGAGGTGAGATGCTCATCAATGAGCACCTTTTCTTCTGGAGAAATAGTGCCTTCTATATAGGCTGATAGCCTTTTTTGAACCTCGCTGCATTCCATCTACAAATCTCCAACCCATTTCTTTAAACAGTCCTTTACAGCCTCCCTTGCCCTGAAAAGCCTTGATTTAACAGTACCTTCTGGTACCTCAAGCATGTCGCTTATTTCCTCATAGGAGAAACCCTGTATATCTCTCAGAATGAGTGCCTCTCTGAATTCGGTATCGAGGGCGTTTATGCATCCCTGCACCTTTTGCTGGATATCTCGTTTTTCGAGCCTTTCAAGGGCAGAGGGCTCACTCGATGCGGGTTCTATTTGTATCTCGCCATCAGTTGTAGGAACAGGATCATCTATCGAAAATTTTTCGCGATAAAGTTGGGTCTTCAACTGTTTCAGACGGTTTTTTGAAAGATTAATGACTATAGTATAAAGCCATGTAGAGAGCTTGGCCTTTCCTTTAAAACTCTTGATGCCTCTATATGCAGAGACAAATGCCTCCTGCACGATCTCGCATGCCTCTGCATAGTCCCCGATTATCCTGTAGGCGATATTGAGCATCCTTTTCTGGTGCCTTCTTACCAATACTTCAAAGACATCTATATCACCTTTTTTACATAAAGATACAAGCCCATAATCTTCATCTCTTGTCTGCTTTTTTCCCTTCATCCAGTTAGACAGTCCAGTCAGGAGATTTGTTCCATGTCACTCGTTCACAAAATATCTTAAATAGATCAGCGCTCCAAAATCATAGATAAAATGCAATTGAATAGGTATAAGAAGGCTCTGACTCAAATAGTATAAGATGCCGATATAGAATCCTATAATTGTAGCAAGAACAACATAGGCAGGGGTCACACAATGAAGAAGCCCAAAAATGATACTTGCTGCGACAATACCCAATTTGATTTGAATCACTCCCCGAAATAAAAATTCCTCAGCAAAACCTGCAAAGAGAGAAATGAAGCATAAATCTATCAATCTGGTCATAGAAAATACGGCCCTTATCTCTGTCATTACTGTCTTTCTGACTGACCTTAATAGGGGAATAGCTTCTGCCTTTTTCGAAATGGAAAAAACAAATAGAGCCAAAGGGAATACAGCTCCACAGGTCCCCAACAGGATATCATATAAAAGATTCTTAGTTAAAGGAAACAAAGCAATTCCCAAGAGCCTCGCTAAAAGCAAGGCCACTATCAACACCATACCCTCCATCAGGAGGGTTAGGATCAGGAGTTTTGATCTTGAAGGCATATCAAAGACACCTAGCGAGACTTATCCTGCAGGAACTCCACAGATGGAACATTACCGGCAAACTACCGGTGATTAAACTCCTCAGGTGCCTCCATAACCGATCATTACGTTGTCACCTTCAACAATGACGGGCACTTGCCGAGCGCCATTGGAATACTTCAGCATCTCCTGGAGTTTTGGGGGGCTGCGTAGACACCATGGTACTCTGCAGCGTCGCCGTAGGCTGACCTAGCCTGCGCAGTATAGGGTCAACCCGCCTTCCCGAATATGATAACCTTCTCCGCCACGACCGCACCTCCTGGATACTCAGCGTTTCAAGGGCTTAAACACATTAACTTCAGAACACGATTACTTTCCCTACTCCACCATCAATGTATTGTTCCGGGTACAAAGACCTTATCTCTGCTTTATGTTGAGTACAATGGGTAGGACAAATCAGTTCTAAGTCTTCAAACAACCAGAACTCACTAAATCCGTGTAACCCACCAACAATCGCATAGAGCTTCCCAAATTGAGAAGCCGCTTTAAGAATATGTGCCATCTTTGGATGCGAGCATCCTACAATCAAAACTACCCCTTTGTCTGTCTTAACTGCCATGGATTGTTCTATGTGGTCGAGTTCTCCAGTAGAGAACACATTCTCATGGATCTTTAGGGGCTCACTCACAGAGATTACCTCCTTTGCACCACGAACTCCTCTGGCTGAAATGGGAACATAGACTGTAACATCGCTTTTCACATCAAGAAAGGCTGAGAGACCACCTATATGATCAAAATGGGCATGGGAAATAAAGACTTCATCAATCAAGGCAGGATCAATATTAAGTTTTTGCATATTCGAAAGAAGTATGGAACCCCTTGTGCCTGTATCAAAAAGGATTTTCGGCGTGTCCTCTACTTCTACAAGACAAGAAAAACCCCAATCGGATTTAAGATCTTTTTGGTAAACAGTGTTATCATAAACAATGGTGATCTTCATCTTTTTACCCCCTATTTTCTTGTTGTTGCTCCTGAATATGTAAAAGAATGTTGTTCGTCTCGTTAGATATTCAGTTCATATTAACCGCCTTTATACTTTCCTGACATCAATTAATTTATCGTCCGACAATTATACATCTAACGGGGTAAATTTTAATCCATTTCACCTCATCAATACCAATTAAATTGCCGCATTGACATTTAATGTCATTTCCATCTCGGATACTATAATCCTCGATTATTCGATCCTTCCAGCAGTGCCATAATCGCCCTTTTCCAATCTTCAGGTATCTAAATATCTTCCTCTTACATTTAGCGCATTTTACTATTATCATTCTTACCTTGGCCAGACATGCTCATGGCAATTAGAAATAAGAAAAGGGAACTTTATGCTTATTGATGTTCTTATCCCATTGATTTCCCCTTCCCAATAAAGCTCCTTTTCTCTTCTGTTAAAATGACTGTCAATGAAGTCTAAACCGCGAGGCCTTAGAAACCAATCAAAATCATACCAAGATCCTGCTTTTGCCCCCTTCACATCGCATATTAAAGTGGTTGATTTCCTTGCTTTATTGAATTCAACCTTAGAATCAACGACATATCTGTTATATCTTTCCACGTTTTTCTTAAAAGAACCGACCTCTGTAGACTCAAATTTCTTTCTTGATCCCAGGATTTCAGAAAAATCTTCTTCATTCCAAAGAGATTCTTTTTGATAATGCAGAATTTCCCCTTCTGCTTTTATCTCTATAACATTCCTCAATGCTCTTACTTCCGCAATTTTGGGGGATCCCTCTACCTTTACCTTTGCAGTGCCTTTTCTCTCTTTTCCATATCCTGCTAGCACTATTCCAAAAACAACCAATCCAGCTACTAACAAAAAATAGAAAAATTTTTTATCCATAATCCAACCTCCTTCCTCAGTAAGGGTTTAACTTTTATCATTTTATCAAATACAGGCTTTAATGCCAGAACAAAGTTACTGATAAAGCAACTTATTGAAAAAAACTGAACCTGAACTTAAATCACGGAATAACAGTCCAATAACCCCCAAAAGACCCCCTTTCCCTTTCCCCAATAAGGGGATAAAATGATATCGAAATGGGTGAGAAGGCCATAAAGGTCATCGGGGCCAGGCAGAACAACCTGAAGGGGTTCGATCTCGAGATCCCTTTGCAGAAGATCACCGTCGTCACGGGGGTGAGCGGCTCAGGGAAGTCAAGCCTCGCCTTCGACACCTTATATGCAGAGGGCCAGCGCCGCTATGTGGAAACCTTCTCCCCCTATGCCCGCCAGTTCATGGACCGCATGGACAGGCCCCACGTGGAGAGGATAGAGGGGATCCCCCCGGCCATAGCCATCGAGCAGGGGGACCCGGTCAAGACCTCCCGCTCCACCGTGGGGACCATGACTGAGATCACCGATTATACCAAGTTGCTGTTTGCCCGCATTGCCGAGCTCTCATGCCGGGGGTGTGGCCGTAAGGTGCAGCGGGATACCCCTCAAACCATCTTCGCCGAGCTCTCTCAGCTCCCCTCCGCCACAAAGATGGTCATCACCTTTCCCTTCCGCCTGCAGGGAATCTCACCAGAGCAGGCTGCAAGCCGCCTCGCAGGTCTGGGGTTCTTCCGGATCCTCAGAGATGGGGAGGTGACACCCCTGGAGGGGGGTGTAGAAACGGGGGAGGAGATCCAGGTGGTAGTCGACCGTCTGGTCTTCCGGCCCGAGGAAAGGAAGCGGTGCATCGACTCCCTTGAGCAGGCCCTCACGTTCGGGAAAGGAGAGATGGCGATCCACCTCCTTGGAGGGGAAACCCTGCGCTTCAGTACCCGGCTGCACTGCCCCTACTGCGATATCTCATATCGGGACCCCATCCCCAATCTATTCTCCTTCAACTCCCCCATCGGGGCCTGCAAGACCTGCCGGGGGTTTGGTCGGGTCATCGACATCGATCTCGACCTGGTAGTCCCTGACAAGAACAAGACCTTGCGCCAAGGGGCCATCAAACCGTGGACCGGGATCGCCCGTCTGGAGTTCGAGGACCTGATGACCTTCTGCCGGCGTCGGGGGATCCCCACTGACATCCCTTTCAAGGACCTCAAGGAGGAGGACAAAAGGGCCATCATCGACGGCGATGGGAAGTTTTACGGGGTGAGGGGATTCTTCCGCTGGCTGGAGACCAAGAGGTATAAGCTCCATGTTCGTGTCTTTCTGTCCCGCTATCGCAGTTATGTGACCTGCCCCAGCTGCGTTGGGACGCGCTTCAAGAATGAAGCGCTCCTTTGGAGGATAAAGGGAAAAAACATCGCCGAGGTCTATGCCATGAGCATCGGTGAGGCCCAGGAGTTCTTCAATGAGCTCAGTGCGTTGCCCGGTGATGAGGTGACCGGGCTCCTCCTGCGGGAGATCACCGGGAGGCTGTGGTATCTGATGGAGGTGGGGCTAGCCTACCTTACTCTGGAGCGCCAGTCCCGCACCCTCTCAGGAGGGGAGGTAGAACGGGTAAGCCTCACCAAGGCCCTGGGCTCTTCCTTGGTGAACACCTTATATATCCTGGATGAGCCAAGCATCGGACTACACCCCCGGGACAGCCACCGCTTGGTGCAGATCCTTCAGGCCCTCAGGGAGATGGGAAACACGGTAGTGGTGGTGGAACACGACACAGAGATCGTCAAGGGATGCGATTACATCGTGGACCTGGGGCCAGGGGCCGGAGAGAAGGGGGGAACCTTGGTCTACCATGGCCCCATAGCCGGAATCACGCAGGAGCCAGGGTCCCTCACGGGTAGGTATCTAAAGGGTGACCTGCGGATACCTGTTCCCACAATGCGCCGCAGACCCAAAGAAGGGGAGGTGATCAGGGTCCGCGGGGCCCAAGAGCACAACTTGAAGGGGATCGACCTGGAGATTCCCCTGGGGCTGATGACCTGTATCAGCGGGGTCTCCGGCTCAGGTAAGAGCACACTGGCCGAGGATATCCTCTACAAGGGGCTCAAGAGGGCCAAGGGCGCCCATGAAGAGAGGCCGGGAAGGTTTAAGGAGATCACTGGGGCTGATCTGGTCTCCGAGGTGGTCCTGGTAGACCAGAGGCCCATCGGGAAGACCCCGCGGGCCAACCCCATCAGCTACCTCAAGGCCTACGACCCCATCCGTCACCTGTTCTCCCGAGTTCCCCTCTCCAGGGCGAGGGGATATACCCCGGGGACCTTCTCCTTTAATGTCCCTGGAGGCAGGTGTGAGGAGTGTCAGGGTGAGGGGTTCGAAAAGGTCCAGATGCAGTTCCTCTCTGACGTCTACATCACCTGCCCTGTCTGCAGGGGCAAGAGGTTCAAAGATGAGATCTTAGAGGTTACCTACCAGGGAAAGAATATCAACGATGTCCTGGAGATGACGGCCCAGGAGGCCATAGAGTTCTTCTGCGACCATCTCCGGATCACCGCCTCCCTGTCTCCCCTAGTGGAGGTGGGGTTGGGGTATATGAGGCTAGGGCAGCCGATAAATACCCTCTCAGGGGGAGAGGCCCAGAGGTTGAAGCTGGCCCAGTACATGAAACGGGGAAGGGCGAACACTCTGTTCATCTTCGACGAACCCACCATAGGACTGCACTTTGACGATATCCGCCAGTTACTGTCCGCCTTCGACAGGCTGGTGGAGGAAGGAAATACCTTGGTGGTCATCGAGCACAATATGGACGTGATCAAGTGCGCAGATTACCTCATCGACCTCGGGCCCGAGGGCGGCGAAGAGGGAGGGTACGTAGTGATCGCCAGCACCCCCGAGGAGGTGGCGGAATGTGAGAGCTCCCATACCGGGCGTTTCCTGCATAGATATCTGAAGGGGGAGGAGGTAAAAGTTCTCCCAACGCCCCTGGAACTGAAGGAGGAAAAAGGGACTGATAGAGGGGCCATCTGCATCACCGGGGCCAGGGAGCACAACCTGCGTGACCTCAAACTGGCCATCCCCAGGGACCAGCTGGTGATCATCACCGGCATGAGCGGCTCGGGAAAATCGACCCTGGCGTTCGATGTCGTCTTCGCCGAGGGACAAAGGCGCTATCTGGAATGCCTCTCCTCGTACATCAGGCAGTACCTCAAGATCATGGACCGACCCCACGTGGACCTCATCACCGGCATCCCCCCCACCGTGGCCATCGAGCAGAGGATCAGTCAAGGGGGGAGTCGCTCCACCGTGGCCACCATGACGGAGATCTACCACTATCTGAGGCTGCTGTACAGCAAAGTAGGGGTGCAATATTGCCCCCACTGTGGCGGGGAGATCTCCTCGCACCCTCTGGAGGGGATCACACAGGAGATCATAAAGGACTACGGGGGAAGGGAGGTGGCCATCCTAGCCCCCTTGGTGATGGGGCGCAAAGGGTTTCACAAGGAGGCCTTGGAGGGGGCGAGGCGGGCTGGCTACACCAAAGCAAGAATCGACGGGGTGATGGTGGATCTTGACCCCTTACCACTTTTGAGCCGCTACCAAGAGCATGACATAGAGGTAGTGGTGGATCAGCGGGAGATCAGCCGGGGGGGCCGCTCCGGGCTCATGGAGGTGGTGCACAGGGGCCTGCAGTTGAGCAGGGGAACCATCTATCTCCTGGCCCATGACGGGGAAGAGAGGATCTTCAGCCAGCGGCTCTACTGTCCTCGGTGCCGCATAGGGTTTGAGGAGCTCGATCCACGGCTCTTCTCCTTCAACAGTCGCTACGGGGCCTGCCCCTATTGTCAGGGGCTGGGAAGCCTGAGCGACTTCGTCGATGACCTGGTGTTGCCTGAGCCGAAGAGGTCTCTTGAAGGGGGTGCTTTGACCCCTTTTGAGGAGGGGCCGCTGCGAAGACAGAAAGGGAAGGTCCTCAGGGAGATCCATAAAAGGCTCGGCATCCCCCTGGACAGGCCCCTGGTGGAGTTGAGGGAGGAGATAAAAAGAAAGATCCTCCATGGTGGCGATGGATTCCAGGGGGTGATCCCTATCCTGAGGGAGCTGCTCCGATACGCCGAGGGGAATGGGCTCCTTGATTACCTGCTCCCCTATATGGGGGAGAGAGAATGCCCCCTCTGTAAGGGGCAACGCCTGAAGGAGAACGCCCTAGCGGTAAAGGTGAAGGGGTGGGGAATATGGGATCTTGTCTCCCTGTCAGCGCAGGATGCCGAGAGGGTCTTTGGGGAGCTCCACTTTGATGAGGCCGAGATACCCATTACCGAGGGGATCATCAGAGAGGTCATGACCAAGCTCCAGTTCCTCAACAGGGTTGGGCTCTCTTACCTCACCCTGGAGCGCCGAGGGGACACCCTCTCAGGGGGAGAGGCCCAAAGGATCCGCCTGGCTGCCCAGCTCGGCTCCAACCTGAGAGGGGTCTGCTATATCCTGGATGAGCCCACCATTGGGCTGCACCCCCGGGACAACCAGATGCTGCTGGCCACCCTCGGGGAGATGAGGGACCGAGGCAATACCATCATGGTGGTGGAGCACGATGAGGAGACCATTAGAAGGGGGGACTACATCATAGATTTAGGGCCTGGAGGGGGGGTACATGGAGGGAGGGTGGTAGCTGCCGGCACCCTGGAGGAGATCCAAAGCTGCCCCGCCTCGATCACCGGTGCCTACCTGAACGGCCGTCGTCGAAGAAAGATCACCTCCCGCCTGCGCCCACCCAAGGAGGGGCGATGGCTCTGGGTCCTGGGAGCCAGGGAACACAATCTGAAGGAGATCGATGTCTGTATCCCATTGGGCAGCTTCACCTGTATCACCGGGGTCTCAGGATCGGGGAAATCTACCCTCCTGAAGGAGACCATCTTCTGTGGGCTGAGAAACCTCTTGAGCGACGCCAAGGGAAAGGTGGGGGCCCACAACGAGATCAGGGGATGGAAGCATCTGGAGAGGGTCTTGGAGGTGGACCACTCCCCTATCGGGAGGACACCTCGCTCCACCCCTGCCACCTACGTGGGGCTCTTCGATGAAATAAGACGCATCTTCTCCCTGACCCCCGAGGCGAGGGGAAGGGGGTATGGAGCGGGGAGGTTCTCCTTCAACGTAAAAGGGGGGAGGTGCGAGGAGTGTGCAGGCCAGGGCAAGATCAAGGTCAAGATGCAGTTTCTGCCTGATGTATATGTGTACTGCAACGGGTGCTCTGGGCGCCGCTACAATGATGAAACCCTCTCTGTTATCTACAAGGGCAAAAACATCCACCAGGTCTTGGAGATGACCTTTGAGGAGGGCCTGAAGTTCTTCTCCGCCATACCCAAGGTGAAGCGGATCCTGCAGATGATCGTGGATATGGGGCTCGGCTACCTCACCTTTGGGCAACCGAGCCCCACCCTCTCTGGGGGGGAGGCACAGAGGGTAAAACTGGTCGCCGAGCTCTGCAAGCCCTCCAGGGGAAAGACCCTCTACGTCTTGGATGAACCGACCACCGGCCTCCACATAGCGGATATTGAAAAACTGCTGAAGGTACTGCAAAATCTAATAGACAGGGGAAACACGGTAGTAGTCATCGAACACAACCTGGAGGTGATTAAGGAGGCCGATTATATCATCGACCTTGGTCCTGAAGGCGGAGCAGGTGGAGGCCACATTGTCGTCCAGGGCAACCCATGGGAGATCATAGAGCAGAAGGACAAATCATATACCGCCAGGTTTCTGGGTGATTATCTATCTCAACAGGGAGTCTAAATTTACCGTGAAAATACTTCATGGTAAATTGAAGTTTATATAATTCATTTAGGTTCTTACGTGTTGCAGCCTTACTTCAGGGGGCTTCGCCCCCTGAAACCCTATATAAGACAGGATTTGAGGGTTCTAGGATTCACCCTGTGAATAATTTAATTCTACAGGGTTCAAGGTCTTTGTCTTTCACTAGAACCCTGGGCCCCTAGACCCCTGGAATCCTATGATTTAAATCTTTGAACCCTGTATTTTACATAGTCGAGGATGAGGGCAAACCCTCATGAGGGTTTGCTAAACAATCTCTACTAACTGGACCTCAAAGGTCAGGTCCTCCCCAGCCAGGGGGTGGTTGGCGTCTAAGGTTACGGTGGCCTCAGATATATCCGTCACCATCACCCTAACCATCTGCCCCTCGGCCTGGCGCAAGACGAGTTGCTGCCCGATCTCTAAATTGAGATCCTCTGGGACTTGTTCCTTGTCGATCTCCACAAGCAACTCCTCCCTATAGGGACCATAGGCCTCTTCAGCCAATATTTCGAAGGTCTTGGAGTCACTCGGGCTCATCCCTACCACCGCCTCCTCGAAACCAGGGATCACCTGCCCGGCTCCTAAGATAAGTTCCAAGGGGTCGCCGTCCCGAGAGGAGTCAAATATACTCCCATCCTTGAGTTTGCCGGTATAGTGGATCTTAACTGTGTCCCCTTCTTTCGCCTTTGTCATCTTTTCTCCTTTCCCTATCCTTTTGAACTCAGCGAAGCGTTTAGTGATATACTTTACCTGCTAACCCTCGCTTTGTCAAAAAAAATATTTATCATGTTCAATTTTTTAAAAACCCTTTGAACCCACTACCTCAGCCTTCTGGGAAATGATGGGGCGTGATTCTCCATAACCCACTGCCTTTAGACGATTTGGAGAGATACCTTCCGAAATAAAATACTCCATCACCGCCTTGGCCCTCCTCTCTGAAAGGCTCTGATTGTAAGCATCTGAGCCAACGCTATCAGTATGACCCGCAATCTCTACCCTAACATCAGGATTCTCCTTTAAGATAGCAACCTGCTTGTCCAAGACGACCCGACTCTGAGGGGTAAGCTCAGCCGAATTAAAAGCAAAACCCACACCCTTGAGAATTATTACTTCAAAAATCAATAAACAGAAATCTCATCATCTCCCCCTCCTTCGTCCTCTGATAGCGGAACAATCCCTCGAAAAAGGATAAATAAAAATCTCCATTGTGTTTCTTCTCGATGCGCAGGAAAAAGGCAAGTTGGGTAAATGAAACCTGAGGTGAGCTCCTGCGTCTGTAAAGCCCCCAGAGGAGGTCTGACAGAGTCTCCCCCTCTGGGGAGCGAGTATATCGGTAGACCCAAAAAAGGGGGTAGATGTTGCGCTTCATCCCCTCATCGTGGAGGGGGAGAAGGGGAAAGATATAAAGGCTTACCTCACCCTCAAACCCTTGACGATAGTCAAAGAGGGGCCAGAGATTGGCATCGATGGCTTCTGTCCCCGTACCAACATCCCTAACTATCCTGTACCTATTGATGAGTAGGAAACGGTGTACCTCCTGTTCCTCTGTCCCAAATCGATCAAACTCATAGGAATTTAGGGGCCAGAGAAAAAAGCGCCGCTCCTTCCCAGGCTCTTCCCGTTTGCGGAACAAAGGGAAGAGTCTCCTCTCTCGAATTTTATCTCCCTCAATCTTCGTCGCGATGGGCCAGAGCGCCCACTTTTCGAAGGCAGGCGTATCGCTCTTCTGATGGAACAAGAAGGGGGTGAAAACCATATCAACGGTCGTTTGAGGTGACCGAATCGATGCATAGAACGGGAGATAATACCGCTTTTGTACCGGCGTATCGGTGTCCATATCTTCATCAAAATAGGCATAAAAGGGCCACATGAAAAACCCTCTGGAATACTCACCTTTCCTCACCTTATGACCCCAGAGAGGCCACAGATACACACCCTCTGCCGCTCCCCTGGTTACAGAGATAAATGGCCAGAGTATCCGCCACGTAACCTCACCCTCGTTCTTAATCTGCGAATACAGGGGCCACAGATGAAACGTAATTTCATCCCTACCGAACCGCTCCTTCAAGTGTCCGGTCAGTGGGAAAAACCCCCCGTACCGCTCACCTGTATCCGTCTCTCCCCAAAAGGCAGTGAGGATGGAGGAGGCCTTCTCCCTCCTTTCGGGGGAAGAATAGGTCACCTCATCCCGCGATAGGCTGACCGGAACAAGATAGAACTTAGTGTCACCCTGAACATGCTGATATTTCCCCAGAGGGTACAGGAACTCCGTACGCTCGACCTCCCGGGAGGGATCGGTAGCACGGTACACAAAGGGCCTGATCCCCCACTCCTTACCATCTTCAGTCTCCCGCCAGACAAAAAAGGGTCCCAGGACCTCCAATTCCTTGAGGCTTTCGGATTCGTAGTACGAAAAAAAGGGCCAAAATCCCAAAGACTTCCCCTGGGCAGCAGGGGAGGTCAGAAAAAAAGGGGGGATGAGAAGAAAAATGAGCAACCATGTAAAGACCTTGCTGAGCAAAGGACCTCCCACCGATCAAAAGAAGAGCCCCAATAGGGCCCCCAGGGTGGTGATAGGGGTCTGCTCCTGAACCCCTTCGGAGGCCTTTTGCATCTTCCTCATGGTCTTTTCGGCCTCTTGGGAGAATGTATCATCAGTCATGAGCTTCCCCAGGGAACCCTCTCCCTTTTCTACCTTCACCATGACCCTGCGGAAACTGGCCAGGGCCTCTTTGGCATCGTAATAAAGTGCCTCGTCGGTGAGGAGCTTCCCCAAGGTCCCCTGCCCTGCCCTCACCTTGGCACTGATCTCCTCCAGATTGGCCAAGGTCCGCTCGGCCCTCTGTGAGAGGGGCTTCAGCCCATGGGAGAAGTCCTCCAGGTTGGCGATGATATTGCCTACCTTGTCCTTATTATCCTTGACGACCTCCCTGAAGTCTGAGCTCGCCTCTTTGAGGTTGATGACCAACTCCCTGATCGCATTCTTCCCCTCTTCCTCCCCGATGACCTCCCGCAGGGACTGCCCTAGATCGCCCATACCCCGGGCGGCGGACTCCAAAGAGACGAAGAGTTGATCCATATCCGGTGCTGATCTCACCCGGGTTATGGTCCCCCCTGGTTGTAGGAGAGGGGCTCCAGGGGACCCCGGCTTAATCTCGATATATTTGTCCCCCAGGACCCCGTGGGTCTTGATGATCGCCTCGGCATCCCGATGTAGTTCGACCTGCCCGACCTTCATCCAGACCTTGGCCTTGCCTTTTTCCAAACCGATCTTTTCCACCTTTCCTACAGGCACCCCGGCCACCTCTACATCGGAGTTGATCACCAGGCCTGAGACCGAGGGGAAGAGGGCGGTGTATACCTCTCCCCTCACCCTCTCCAGCCTGCTTATCCTGAAAGACATGAAAAACAACAGGACGATCCCCGCCAGCACCAGGATCCCCACCTTTGCCTCTGGACTGACCTTGCCTTCCTTCATCCTCTCACCTCCTTTTCTCCCCCCTCGCCAGGAAGGACTGAACCACCGGGTTCGACGACCTCCTGAAGGCCTCAAGGGGACCTTCTTCTACGATCCTGCCATCGTGCAACATAGCTATCTTGTGGGCGATGTGAAAGGTGGTCTGGATATCGTGGGTGATGACCACAAAGGTCTCCCCAAACCTCCTCTGGGTCTCTATGATGAGGTCCTCAATGGCCTCGGCCATAGGGGGGTCGAGGCCGGTGGTGGGCTCATCAAAGAGCACGATCTCCGGGTCCAAGGTGAGGGCCCGGGCCAGGCCCACCCTCCGCTTCATACCCCCACTGAGCTCAGCAGGCATCTTCTCCTCCACACCGGGGAGCCCTACCTGCTCCAGTTTTTGGGTCACAATCCTTCTGATATCCTCCTCCTTGAGCTTGGTGTGCTCACGTAGCGGAAAGGCCACATTTGCCCCCACGGTCATAGAATCAAAGAGGGCCGCCTCCTGAAAGAGCATCCCGAATTTCTTCCTCATCTCGTTCAGATCTTTATCCCCCAAACGGGCGATGTCAACCCCCTCTACCCGGACCTCCCCTTTATCGGGCCGGAGGAGTCCAATGATGTGTTTCAGCAGGACACTCTTGCCTACCCCACTGCGTCCCACGATGACCGTTGTCTGCCCTTTAGGGATCTGGAGGTCCACGCCGTTTAAGACCTTCTGCTCGCCAAAGGATTTATGTAATCCCTTGATCTTGATCATCTAAAACAGCGCCGCCGTTAAGAGATAATCCGCCATCAATATGGTTACCGCCGCCAGTACCACACTCTGGGTGGTGGCCTTCCCTACCCCTTCCGCACCTCCAGTGGTGGTGAACCCCTTGTAACACCCGATGATGGAGAGGATGAGGCCAAAGACCGCCGCCTTGATGAGGCCGTTGTTTATATCCGTCAACTCCACATACTTCTCCATGTTGGCCACATAGGCCCCGGCGTTGATCCTCAGGATGATCACCCCTACGAAATACCCTCCCACAATCCCTACAAAGTCGGCAATGATGGTCAAAATGGGTACCACTAAGATGCTGGCCAACACCCTGGGAACGATGAGGTACTTGATGGGGTTTACCGCCATGGCGAAGAGGGCATCTATCTGCTCGGTGACCCTCATGGTCCCTATCTCCGCAGCCATGGCTGATCCTGCTCTGCCTGTAACCATGATGCTGGTGAGGACCGGCCCCAGCTCCCTGGCCATACCTAAGGCCACGGTGACGCCCACCATGGTCTCCGCCCCAAACTTCCTGGTGGCGTAAAAGGTCTGCAGGGCCAAGACCATGCCAGTAAAGGCCCCGGTGAGGACCACCACCAAGACCGACCTCACCCCCACCCTCTCCATCTGTTGAAAGAGCAGATCAAACCTGAAGGGGGGATAAAGGGACCAACGGGCAGTATCCAGAAGGAGGAGAAATATCCTGCCCATCTCCTTGAGGTACCCGGCTGCCCCTTCTCCCACGGTATTTACGGCCTTCCACATAGGCTACCCCTTATAGATGCGCGGGACCCTTTTGCCCACTGAGCAGAGGATCTCATAGGGGATGGTCCCGATCCGCTCCCCCAACTCCTCAGGGGTGATCTCCTGATCCAATTGCCTCCCCATCAACACCACCTCCTCACCCACCTCAACCCCGGGGACATCTGTCACATCCACCATGGTCCAATCCATACAGACCCTCCCCACCACCGGCACCCTTCTGCCCTTTATCAAGACTTCCCCTCGATTGGAAAAGAGGCGGCTGTAACCATCGGCATACCCGACGGGGATGGCGGCGATGAAGCTGGGGCGCCGGGTGAAAAAGGTCCGCCCATAGCTTATGGGAAAGCCCTCGGGGACCTCCTTTAGGTCTGCCACCCGGCTCTTCCATGACATCACCGGCTGCAGGGTGACCTTGTCCTTAAAGGAGGGTGAAGGATAGGAGCCATAGAGCATGATCCCAGGCCGCACCAAGTTTAGATGGGCAGCAGGGAGGCTGAATAGGGCAGCGCTGTTGGCGATATGGCATAATGTCGGGGTCATCCCTATCCCTTTTATCTCCTCTATAGTCCAAGAAAACCTCCTCAGTTGTTCTTCGGCGAAGGAGGGATCTTCCTCATCGGCCGTAGAGAGATGGGAGGCAACCCCCTCTATCTCTATGTTCTCTAAGCTCCGCAAATGGTTCAAAAAGGCAGGGGCCTCCTCGTAGAGGACACCTATCCTCCCCATCCCTGTGTCCACCTTTATATGGACGGGGACCCTTTTGCCCATCTTGCTCGCCTCGGCACAGAGTTCCTCAGCAATCTCCAGACGATAGACCACGGGGGTAAGCCGATATCTCAATACCTCTTTTATCTCCTCCTGATATATGCCGCTCAGGATGAGGATCGGTTTGCGGACCCCCCCCTCCCTCATCTCCACCCCCTCCTCCACCGTGGCCACCCCCAGGAGGTCCGCCCCCAACTCCTCCAACCTCTTGGATATGGGGACCGCCCCATGACCATAGGCATCGGCCTTCACCACCGCCAAGAACTTGACCGAAGGGGGGACAAGCTGGCGCAACTGACGATAATTATAGGCCAGGGCCCCCAAGTCTATTTCCGCTATAGTAGGATGGGAATAAAGGGACATAAAGGTAAAGGCCTCCTCGCTGCCCCTTTAATTAGCACCCCTCAGCAGAGATTGTCAACATCTCCTTTTCTCTTGGCCAGCTTGCCTTCTACTCCATTCGATGATATCTTTTGAAATTGCCGACGATAAAAGGAAAGGATTTTTGCTCATGCGCATCGGTATCCCCAAGGCCTTGATGTATTACAAGCTTTTCCCCCTCTGGAGGACCTTCCTGCAGGAATTGGGGATGGAGGTGATGACCTCCGATGAGGAGGTCTACCACATCTTGCGAAAAGGTATCCCCTACTACGAGGATAGTTGCCTCCCCTTAAAGTTGTTGATCCCCCACTCCCAAAGCCTGGTGGGGAAGGTGGATGCCATCTTCCTGCCCCGCTTGATCAGTCTGGAGGGCCGCCATATCCTCTGCCCCAAGTTCCGAGGGGCACCCGATGTGCTGAGATTGGCCTTGAAGGGGAAGCTGGAGATCTGGGATGGGGTGATAGACCTGCGCCAGGGGAGAAAGGGACTGCACAACTTCTTCCTCGACATGGCGAAACGAACGGTAATAGACCCCCAAAAAGTGCGTCAGGCATACCAGATGGGACAGGAGCGCTACCGGATATTTAGCAGGGAGCTGACTGAAAGGATAAACACCATGCGGACAGAGGAGATCTTTGATCCAGCGCTCCCTACCCCTTCGGCAGAGGAAAGGGACTACCAATTTAAGGTAGCCTTCATCGGCCGTCCCTATAACCTCTTTGACCCCTTCATCAACAAAGACCTCCTCACCCTGGCCAAGGGATGGGGGACAAAGATAGTGACCTCTGATATAATACCCCTTAAAGAAAGGGAGCGGAGGGTCTCCTTGCTATCCAAGGAGATCTACTGGGAGACTGCGAGGGAGGTAGTGGGGAGCATCCTCTACTTCGCCGAACAGGGGGGTGTCGACGGCATTGTCTTTGTCACCTCCTTTAAGTGCGGCATAGATGCCCTGATGCAAGAGTTTCTCAAAAGGATGGTGGGGACGAACAGGAGGGGGAATATCCCCTTCATGACCCTTACCTTCGACGAACACACCACCTTGGAGGGGATGAAGACACGCATGGAGGCCTTCTTGGACCTGATTGCCCAGAGAAAGGAAAATGAAGGGTAAAAAGCGCGTGGTCATCACAGGGATGGGGATCATCTGCGCCACAGGGGGGAATTTAGGGGAGTTTATGGCCTCCCTGTGGGAGGGGAAAGGGGGGATCAGGAAGATCACCCTCTTCGATATATCCGGGTACCCTTCGCAGGTGGCGGCGCAGATCGAGAGATACGACCCCCTGGGGTCTTTTGACAAAAGGGAGCTACGCCGCCTTTCCCGGGCAGATCAGTTCGTCCTGATCGCTGCCCAAGAGGCCCTCGCCGATGCCGAGCTGAGGCCCGGACCAGGCGATAGGGAGATGATAGGGGTCTGCCTCGGGGCAGGTGCAGGGGGTATGCACTCAGCTGAGGTGTACCACCGTCAACTCTTAGCAGGAGCAAGGCCCAGGCCATCTCTCCTTGTTCCCTTCATCCCCAGCTATGCCACTGATCAATTGGCTGAAAGGTACGAGCTTCAAGGCCCCAAGGCGACCATCACCACCGCCTGCAGCTCCTCTGCCACCTCCATCGCCTACGGGGCCGAACTCATCAGATTGGGGGAGGCCGAGGTGATGGTCTGCGGTGGGGGGGAGGCCTTAAGTGAGCTTACCTTCGGCGGGTTCTGCTCATTGAAGGTCATGGCTTCCTTACCATGTCGCCCCTTTGACACCCGCCGACAAGGGCTTTCCCTGGGGGAGGGGGCAGCGATACTGATCCTGGAGAATAGGGAGAGGGCCTTGGGGAGAGGGGCAAAGATATACGGGGAGCTCCTGGGCTACTCCATTGGAGGAGAGGCCTTCCACATCACCGCGCCAGAGGAGACGGGGAGGGAGGAGGCGAGGATCATGAAAGAGGCCCTGCAGGATGCCGGGATTGAGGCAAAAGAGGTCGATTACATCAACGCCCATGGCACCGGGACCATCCTCAACGACCGAGTGGAGACCCTGGCCATAAAGGAGGTATGGGGACAGGAGGCGTATCAAATCCCTGTCAGCTCCACCAAATCTATGATCGGACACTGTCTGGGGGCCGCAGGAGGGATGGAGGCGGTGGCCTCACTGTTGGCCATCCATCACCACTTTCTCCCCCCCACCGCCGGATTTGAGCGGGGGGACGAGATCTGCGATCTCGATTATGTCCCTCTGGCCAGGAAAGAGAAGACGGAGATCGTCCTGTCCAACTCCTTTGCCTTCGGTGGCAACTGCACGGCACTGATCTTCGCAAAGGAGGACCTATAGACCTTATGGGAGAGGTGGTGATAACAGGACTGGGGGCAATAAGTCCCTTGGGCGTGGGGAAGAAGGAGCTCTGGAGGGGATTGACGCAGGGGAGGAACGGGATAAAGGAGATCGTAGAGTTTGACACCACCCCCTTTAGATCGAAAAAAGGTGGGTTGGTGAAGGGGTTTGATCCCAAGGCGTTTATCCCCTCGATAAAGGTCAGGAGACTGGACAGGGCCAGCCAATTTGCCATCGCCTCTTCCAGGATGGCCCTGGAGGACGCCGGTCTCAAGATCGGGGAGGACATCCCCGCGGAGAGGGTCGGTATTATCCTCGGCTCTGGCTTCTGCGGCCTGGCCAACTCTGAGGCCTTCCATCGGGGGCAGGTGCTGAGGGGATCTGGGGATCTCAACCCTATCCTCTTTCCCAATACCGTCCCTAATGCGGCGGCCAGCAATGCCTCCATCGAGCTGGGGATAAAGGGGCCCAACAGTACCGTGGTCCAGTCCTTCTGCACCGCAGAGGCGGCCTTTGTCTTCGGCTACCAACAGTTGATCACCAAGAGGGCCGATGCCATCTTGACAGGGGGGATAGACGAACTGAGCCCCATCTTATACCGGGGGTGGAACGAACTGCACCTGACGGCCTGGGATGAGGGCGAAGGTGAAAGGAGCGCCCCCTATGACCTAAAGAGAAACGGATTTATCCCTGGAGAAGGGGCCGGGATCCTGGTCTTGGAGAGGAGGGAAGATGCGCTGCGGAGGAGGGCGCGGATCTACGGGCAGATCCTGGGCTTCGCCGCAACGGCCGGGACGCTGGGTCCGGGTGAAAAGGTGGCTCGCTCCATATCTGGTGCCCTGAAAAGAGGAGGGGTGAAAACAGTCGATTTCATCGATGGCGCGGGGAACTCCTCACCAAAAGTGGATGCCGTAGAGGCCGAGGGGATAAGGCTCGCCATTCCCAACCGCTATCTCAATATCCCCCTCAGCTCCATCAAGTCGATGGTGGGGGAGGGAATCGCCTCAGGGGGGATAAGGATGGTGGCGGACCTTCTGATTATGGACAGGGGGGTCATCCCCCCCACCATAACTTATGAATATCCCGATCCAAAATGTGGTCTAATGGTCGTGAAGGCTATTCAAAAGACCCTGGTCAGGACAATCTTGCACACCGGGATCTCTCTGGATGGGACATATATATCCATCCTCCTGGGGAGTGACGATGGAGTTCTTTAGGTCGCCGGAGAGCGCCTTTTTGATCTTCACCCTGCTACACTTTACCATTGGGAGGACCGCCTCTGTGGTCTATGCCATTATCAACCACCTCCCTCTCCATCTCTATCTCCCCCTGGCCTGGGGATACGACTTCATCCAGATCCCTGTATACGGTTTCCTCTTGGAGCGTTCCTCCCGCATCCCCCTTTTGAGGTGGGTGAAAACGAGGATAAAAAGGGCCTCAGAGGCTTGGCAACGCAAGAAGCTCGTCCAGAGGGTCTCCTCTCTGGGGGATGTGGGGATCGTGCTGCTGTGCGCCCTCCCCATCAGGGGTTTTGGGGTGCTCTCGGCCACTGTGGTCGCCTATCTTCTGGGCAAGGGGAGAATCAAGGGGGCAACCCTCCTGGTGATCGGATCATTGCTGGGTATCTCCCTGACCGTGGGGTTGATGAAGGGGGCGATAGGGATATGGTGGGTCCTGAAGGGAGGATAAAGAGGTGAAAGCAGATCAAGATGTGAAAAAAGGTCTGCCCCACTGCTACCCCTTCCTCATGATCGACCGGGTGATTGAGCTGGAGCCCGGCCGCAGGGCTATAGCGATAAAAGTGGTGAGCTTTGACGACTTCTTCCTCTCAGGTCACTATCCCCGGGACCCCTGCATACCCGAGGGCCTCATCTTGGAGGCCTTGGCCCAGACAGGAGGGATCGCCCTGCTGAGCACAAGGGAAGGAGGAACCGGGGTCTTGGTAAAGGTAGAGGAGATGAAATTTGAGAAGGCGTTAAGGCCTGGGGGCCGGCTCAAGCTCTGTGCCGAGGTGGAGTTCCGTTTCAGTGGGATGGCCAAGGTACGGGTAAGGGCCGAGGCAGAAGGGGAGACGGTGGCTCAGGGGGTATTGGTCTTGGCAGAAGGGACAAGATGATCTCCGAAAAGAGGATACCTGAGGCCAGCCCATTGGAAGATGAGTCCCTGACGGATTATTACAGCCGTATGGCCAAGAGGTATATGGGGTTCCCGGTCAAGAGGGTCCTTTCCAGGATCAGGGCCCGGGGGGTAGAGAGGGGTCTCGCCCTGGATGTGGGCACAGGCCCGGGGGTCTTTCCCCTATGGATCGCCAGATCCCTGCCTGAGATAGAGTTTCTGGCCATTGACCTCTCACCGGCCATGGTCAAAGTGGCCCAGGCAAATGCCAAGGAGATAGGCCTAGAAGATCGGGTACACTTTCAGTTAGGCTCCGCCTATGCCCTTCCGCTGAAGGATAAGACAATAGATCTGGTAATCTGTGTGAATACCCTTCACCACCTGGAAGACCCCCTCCCCTTCTTCAACGAGGTCGCTAGGGTCTTGAAAGAGGGGGGAAGGTTTGTTATGGTGGACCTTCGCCGGGATGCCCCTAAGTCCCTGGCCATCTTTTTTGACCTCCTGTGGCGTCTCATGATCAGGGAGGAGAAGGCAAGAGACGGGCTTTGGAACTCGCTCAAGGCCTCCTTCACCCTGGAGGAGTGCAATAGACTATTGCGGCGCTCGGCCCTGCAGGCCTGGAGGATATACCCCCAGGCCATTGAGATGTGGATTGAGTCGTATTGAACTTATCGCCAAGATCGTCTATCTCTATAAGGTGGGGAAAAAGTAATAGGCAAAAATAAAAAGCAAAAAGGAGGAAAAGGTATGAAGATCAACAGGTTTTTGGGCATCTTTTTGGTATTGGCCATGGTCTTTGGGGCCAGCAACATGGCCGTAGGGGCAGAGCTTTTTTTCAAGGATTATAACGCAGCGGTGGTCCAGGAGTTTGAGGTCCCCCTCAACATTCCTGCCCCTGATTATGCAGGTCCTCGGATCGCCGAGAAGGTGGTCTACCAGCTCCGCAGGTATTCTCAGAAATTCGGTCTCTTTGAGATAGTGGTCAAGGAGGGGGTTAAGGAGATCCCCGCAGGTAAGAAGACCCTTCTCATCAAGGGAGAGGTAAAGGAGTATACCAGACCTAGTGTGGGGAGGCGTATAAGGCGCTCCTTCATCCCCGGAGGGGAGTACACCTCGACAGCCGCCTTTGCCGCCCACTATAAGTTCATCGATAGGGATAGCGGGGAGGTCATCTATGAGACCGATCTGAGGACTGGCGCTCATTATAGAGAAGATACAGTGGATTACGCCATGGAGAGAAACGCCGAGGCAGCAGCCAAGCTCGTCTACCGATATAAGATCGGGAAGTAACCTTCAATCGCACGCCACACTTGTATCCAGGGGGCAAGAGGGTCTACCTGAAGAAGAACTACAAGGGGGTGACCTCCAGGAAGGTGGGTACTTTAAGAAATCACTACGGACATGCAGCGGCGGGCAGGTCCTTCGAGAAGGTGGTGTGGGCCCTCCTATGGGATATGGAGGCCTTTTTGGTCAAAAGGAGATAGGGGGTGGAGTGGATCTCCTGTCCCCTCTGCGGTGCTGACGGAGGAAAGAGACTCCACCAAGAGGGTGATTATGCCATGTTCCGTTGTCCTGCGTGTGGTTTTGTCTATCAAAATCCCCGCCCCTCACCACAAGAATTATGGGAGGCCTATCAAACCTACCTCCCCGAGGGAGAAGGCGAAATTGAGGCCTGGGAAAGGATGATGGAGCCAGTCTTCAGAAAAGGGGCAGACCTCATCGAGCGATACATCCCCCGGGGGAGGATCCTGGATGTGGGGGCGGGATATGGCTTCTTCCTCGCCTTGATGCAGGCCAGGGGGTGGAAGGTCAAGGGAGTGGAGGTCTCCCCATCAGGGGTGCGATATGGCCGGGAAAGGTTTGGGCTGTCTATCCTTCCTATACCTTGGGAGAAGACCTCTTTTCGGGAGGGGGAGTTTGACGTGGTCACTGCCTTTTACGTGATAGAGCATCTCCCCGATCCCCTGGCCTTCCTCACAGAGGTCTACAGGATATTGCGGCCTGGGGGGATGATCTTACTGCGCTACCCCCACACCACCCCCATAAAAGATATCCTCTCCCTTTTGAGAATAAAGGACCAACTTTACCACCTCCCTTTCCATCTCAGCGACTTCTCCCCCAGGACCATGCGCAGGGCCTTGGAAGAGGCGGGGTTTAAAAAGATAAAGACCTTCGTCGGGGGCTTCACTAACCCCCCAAATGTGGCAGGTAGATTGGCAGGGCTCCTCTTCGGCAACGTGGCGGAGGTCCTCCATCAATTATCTTGGGGAAAGATCTTGTTGCCTGGGGTGAGCAAGACGACCATCGCACAAAAGGTGCAAAGTTGAGAGAAAAGGCCTTATATCCCCTCTTCTTCCTGCTCTTGTCCTTGATCCCTTTGGGTTTGGGTGCCTCTTCTTGGGCCCAGCAAGAGGGGAGAGATCTTGCCTATATCATGGGGCAACTCAAAAAGGCCCAGGAGGCCATACAGGACTTCAGTGCCGACATCACCCAGGTAAAGATCTCCTCTATCTTTAAGGAACCAATGGTCTCTAAAGGCAAGATGAGATTTAAGCGGCCCAACCAGATATGGGTGGATATGTACCCACCCTATCCCAGCCTAACGGTCTTGAACAAAGGTGTCCTCTGGATCTATTTCCCGGAGGAAAGGGCGGCCCAGCGCTATCAGGTGGCCGGCAACCCCCTTCTGGCTAAATGGCTCCTCTTTTTCCAAAACCCCATCGAGACCATGGGCAAAAGGGTATCACTGCAGGAAAAGAAGAAGGGGGAAGTGGTGCTAAACATAGACCCCGCAGAGGACCTCGCTATCTTCCAAGAGATAAGGCTCTGGATCGACACCTCAAACTGGATGCTGAAGAGGTTGGAGATGCTAGAAAAGAACGGCGATCTCACCACCATCAGCTACCACCATATCAGGATAAACTCCGGGATTCCGGATTCCTCTTTTGAGTTACATCTACCCCCTGACGTCGAGATAATAGAACCGATGAGTCGCTAAGACTTCCATGATTGATCATCTCGTAAAAATTCAGATCTTCCCTCTCCCAGGAGGAGGGGATAAGGGGGGCGGCAGTTCCCCCCTGCGAGCGGTCCTGTTGGAGGTCTGAGCCTTGCAGAAGAGACGGGTAGTAATCACTGGAATGGGGGTGGTGAGCGCGGTGGGGAATGAAGTCCCTATCTTCTGGAGGTCGCTGAAGGAGGGCTGCTGCGGAATCAAACCCATCACCATCTTCAATACCTCCGGGTATCGCAGCCACAATGGTGGTGAGGTAGATGGGTTATCTCCGGAGAGACATTTCTCCCTCAAGGAGTTGCGGAGGCTGTCCCGCTGCGATCAGTTTGGGATCGTTGCTGCCCGGGAGGCAATAAACTCCTCAGGTATCGAACTGGCCAATCTGAAACGGGAGAGGTTTGGGATCATTTTGGGGGCGGATTCTGGAGGGATCTTCTCAATGGAAAAGTACTTCCGGACCATCTACACCCATGCCCCCAAAAGGCCTTCACCCAGCCTGCTGGTCTCCTTTGCCCTCGCCACCACCACGGACCATATAGCCCAGGAGTTTGATATGCGCGGTCCCAGGACTACCACGGCCACTGTCTGCTCCTCCAGCTCTGCGGCGATTGCCTTCGCCCATGAAGCCATCGTCTATGGGGAAGCGGAGTTGATGATTACAGGAGGGAGCGATTCCCTCTGCGAGGTGACCTATGCCGGCTTCAATAGTCTTAGGGCCATAGATCCAAAGGGGTGCCGGCCCTTCGATAAAAACAGGCAGGGGCTCTCCTTGGGGGAGGGGGCGGGCATCCTGATCCTGGAGGAGTTGGAACATGCCAGGGCGAGAGGTGCCCGGATATGGGGTGAGGTTTTGGGTTATGGGGTCTGCGCCGAGGCCCACCACCTCACGGCTCCTGAACCCTCGGGAGAGGGGATTGCCAGGACCATAAGGTTGGCCCTGACGGATGCGGGGGTATCCCCAAAGGAAGTGGATTACATCAACACCCATGGGACAGGGACCCCACTGAACGACCTGGTGGAGACCAGGGGGGTAAAGATGGTCTTTGGTAAGAGGGCCTATGAGATCTCCCTCAGTTCCATAAAGTCAATGATCGGCCACTGCTTGGGCTCTGGGGGGGGGATCGAGGCGATCGCTACCCTCCTCTCCCTTCAGGAGGGGGTCATCCCACCCACCATCAACTACTCTACTCCTGATCCGGAGTGCGACCTCGACTACACCCCTAATGAGGCCAGGAAGAGAGAAATCCACATAGCTGTCTCCAACTCCTTCGCCTTCGGAGGGAACAACGTCTGCCTGGTCTTCGGGAGGGTAGGATGTCCCCTCTTTTCTTCTTTATCTTGTGATTAGGGTGAAGGATTGTTGGCAAGGGTATATTATGTAAGAGGAAAGTATGTCTGAAATGCCAATGCTTAATTTTTATGCATGACCCCCTATAAGACCTCCTTAGTTCAGAAAAGCCTTGTAGTCTTCAAGCCCATTGTCCTTGACCCAATTCTCAAATGCATCCAACTGCGTCGGTGTCCAGTCCCCTTCCTCTTCCTTCTCAAAAAGTACGGCATGATAATCACCGTCAAACCCAAAATCCACCAGCAGGGCCTCGCTCATCTCGCTAATTTTGTACCAGTGAAATGCCCTAACATACATCCTTTCTGGCAGATGGGGATTGGCCCCGTAGCAGTCGGGCTTGACATTGCTGTCCTTTCTGTTAGACCAGTACCCGCTTCCTGCGTCAGAGTAGTCGCTGGAGGCAAGCTCCCAGTCCTGATAGCTTCCGCCATCCACGATCCTAAGAATTATGCTAGTAACGGCGGAGATCGTATACTCGTTTTCAACCTCATCGCCATTTTCAGTCTTATACTGCGAGGCAATGGACATCACCAGTTTGGGGATCAAGATGGCAAAGCGTCCCGTCTCAAGATATGTGCTGAAGCTCCCATCTAGGCCCCAGGAGGTCTCATTCCATTCAAACCTTTGGTAATTCCCAGAAAGTCCTTCTCCCCTTACAGAGAGGCCGCAAGGGCTGTCAGGACAGTCCTGAAACGACCTATCGCAATAAGTGAGGCTGTACGATCCGTTTTCCGAGACTCCTGCCCAATTGCCGCTAAAGATTGTCTCCACATCCCCTAGTTTGAACTTGTATTCCCACGGATCGGCGTCTTCAAATTTGGCAAAGGTCTCATAGTATATGTCAAAATTGAAACACCCTGCCAACCCGCTCGTATAGGGGGGATAATGGGGCGGGCACTCACCGCATTGAGGAATGCAGATTGTCTCCCCTGCCGCAAAACATCTTATCATCTCAAATACACAGTTTGCGTTGTCGATCCTCCTTTGGGACACCGTGGGAAAGGATTCTTTGTACCAGGTTACATCGTCCTCTTCGACTACACTGCCCGGGGGCAAAGATTGGCTGATACCCCAGGACTTTCCGTCTCCCTCATACTTAGTGCCTCCACCCTCCTGCTCAAAGACATCGGTCCCCACGGCCCAGGCAGCAGGTCCATCCGGGGGATCGCAGCAGTAAGTTCTGATATTCATATAACTGCAGCTAATCCCCAAATCCTCACCAACCTCGCACCCTGAGCAAGGGAACACTGTGCTTATGGAATAACTTCCGCCCTTGGCAGACTGTTCTGTACAGGCGGCCAGGTCAAAATCTGCTATGCCGCAGTCCTCCACGCATCCCCCGCTGCTCTCCACCACCTGAAAGGGGGTCTCCA